>JAEURO010000239.1 GCA_016788345.1 Chthonomonadaceae bacterium | reverse complement strand
AGACCGCCACTCCAACCATAATCAACAACAGGAACAACGGACTCATTTGGCTCTGAACTTCCTTAATAGTCTTAGATGCGACATTGAACGAGGACTTGGCCTTGACCGCTTCTGCAGAAGAAAATGAGCCATTGTCCTTTTCTCCAAGAGACGCCTTAGGCTGTATCTGCGCTTGACCTCCTGGCACTGACCCGACCACACCGATTGTGCCTTGAAGAGACTGCTGAGCCTTGAGCTGCTCCATCGATTGCTCTGAGTATGGTTTGGCTCCGGCCGGCTTGTCCTCTTGAAAAGCGTGCGAGAACGTCGCCAGGCCGAGAGACATTGCGATGCAGAGTAGTTTGAGTCGGGTCAATGTCATTTGTTTGCGGATCCTTAGATTTTTGTGTCGTAGTAGCCTTTGTCTTGCCAGGTGCTGCGCATGAGCGTTGGCTGCCTGGGGAGGTTGAGATCGATGAGCGGCGGCTCGTCTGGTCCGCGCTCGCGTACCCGGTTGTCGTAATTCATGATGATCGGCAGGCTCCATGTGACGATCGACTCGTCTTTGCTGACAATGGTGCCGTTAAAAACCACACCGGTACCGCTCGTCCCGACATTTCCTCCGCCTACGTAATTCGTGTAGAGGATGCCATCGATCTGGTTGACGCCTTCAGCCATTGCGTGCACTGTACTGTCTGCGACGACACTTTGGTACTTCTTTCTCCCGCTCGCATCTACGTCGTTGGCGTTAAAGGCTGGGATGTAGACGCCGTTGTCGTCGTACCTGCCATGCGTGAACGGAGGCATCATGTAGTAAAGCGGGTAGGGATAACCAAACGTCGTTGGATCTCCCATCATGACTGAACCTCGCGCTGCAAAGCCGACCATATCGCACTTTTCGTTCGCATGGTCGATGCTAGTAGGGTTGTTCCCTAACCACGAAGGTGGGTTCTTGTACCTCACGCTACCCACGATGTGGACATTTCGGCCTGAGTACAGGGCTCCTTGGCCAGAGATGTATCCCTTGATGACGACATCCTGGTCTACAGTGACCGGGCCATAAAGTTTGATAGGTTTGTCCGAGGTTCCGACGATCACCGCGCTACCTGAGATTTGACCGTCCGAGTTTGTCAGCTTGACATACTTGTTCTGCGCCGAATCCCAGACTTCCAAAGTCGCCTTTTGACCATAGTTCGGGTTTGCTGTCCCATCAGAGTAATATTGCTTTTGAAACTCTGACGGCTTTTCGCCGAAGTCTTTGCTCAACTGTTTATACTTGTTGATGTCGCTCAGGTCAGGCATGACGACTTCTTTCGTTGGTTTAGAGTCAAGAAGAGTCTTAGTCAAGGTGCCATTGACCGACGTCCTATCCCAAGCGTTCATACCTTTGGAATCAGCCATCACCGCACCGAACGAACCGGGGGGAATGAAGTTACCGCCAAGTGTGTGGCCATTGACCCAGCTTCCGTTTGATGAGAACACCATGTCTCGCCACTTGTTGAAGTTAGAAGTCCCGACAGCACCAAACTTGGTCGAATCATAGGGTGGCCTCCACCGGCTGCGCGTTGCGACCGATGAATTGTTCCAGTTGGACGTGTAGGTGGCGTCGGTCCACTTGACTGGCGGTGTATTGATGTATCCCGGCACTTTGGGGTCGAGCTTATCGTTTGCGCAGGCAATGACAGTCCCGTTGACCGTTGGGGAACCGTTCAGGAAGTCAAAGTTCCCGTTGGCCCTCATGTCACCGTTCACAAGGAGGTCGTTAACACCAAAGCCATCCATCCAACCATAATTGTTGATGAAGTACGTGTAATCGAAGACTTGGCTTCGGGCTAGCTCATATCGGCTAGTTGAATCAACTTGCCGGAAAGGTTCACCATTGTCAAGTACGTTGTTGTTGTTGCGGTCCAAGTAACCAATTGAGCGAATCTTGACCGTCGCCATGTAGTTGTTGACTTGGTTGAACGCGATGACTCCCGAAATGTACTTCCCGATACCATCAATCGACCCTGTCTTGACCGCTTTTGGGTCAGCTACAGAAGCGTTTTCGCATTGCGCCTTCATGTCAGTGAACTTTTGCGAGCTCCTGAACGGCCTCCAAAGCCCGCGCTGGACGGACTGGAGCCCAGCTTCGCAAAGGTGGGTGGTTTGGGTGCTTCTGAGGTTTCTTGTCGCGTTGCGGACGGTTGACGTGGAGTTGTCCAGATAGGTCGCAGACGCCAAGGCTAGCAAAGTCATGACACCAAGTGTCGTGGCAAGAGCTGATCCCTTTCGCTTTTTGTTGCGGTTCTTTTTCATTGTTCAGTTCGGGTTATCTCGTCGTGTCATAGATGTTACGAAGGAAAACGACTTCCCTCTTTCGAGCTTTGACTGTTTTGGATTTGCCCTTGGTCCCTGTAGCCACCATGACGGTGACTTGGCGTGTGATGACGCCTGG
>JAEURO010000238.1 GCA_016788345.1 Chthonomonadaceae bacterium | reverse complement strand
AGTCATGGAACCCTGGGCTACCGGCCTCCGAAACCCAGTGGGGCTAACTTATCGGCCTGGAACGAGAGACCTTTGGTGCACGGTCGTCGAGCGTGACTACATGGGAGACGATGTCGTGCCCGACTTTCTGACCCAGATCCACAAAGGCGACAACTATGGCTGGCCAAGCTATTACATCGGTAAGAACCGAGACCCAAAGGCGCCGCGCCCAGCTAGGAGCAGCAAAACGCCACGGGTGCCCGACGTCCTGTTTACCGCCCACTCTGTGCCCTTGGGACTGACCTTCTGCGACAGCCCCAAGTTTCCGGCCAGCTATCAGGGAGATCTCTTTGTCGCCATGCGAGGTTCGACAAACAGGTCGCTCATGACAGGATACGAAGTTGTTCGCGTTCGGTTCAAAGATGGCAAACCAAATCCGACATACGAAGAGTTCGTGACCGGATGGTGTCCAAATCGAAAATCGCAGACGGTTTATGGACGTCCCGTTGGACTGGCTTGGTGGACGGACGGTAGCCTCCTGATAGCCGACGAAGGAGGCAACCGGATCTGGAGGGTTTTGCATGACTAAGCAAATTGGAGCCTGGGCCATTTCGCTCTTTTCGACAAGAGTCAGGGTATAGTGTCGTTCGCCGAGCCACAGGCTTGGCTTCGAGGCATCGAGCCCAGCGACCCGGCACAGACCCGGGCGACGCTACCGAGAGGCACGATGTCAATTGAAGCTAAAAGTGGCGGACACACCGGTGTGCGGGCTATGCCTTGCCGCGCCGGAGGAGGATTGATGCTTCCAGGGATATTAGGAACAAAAGTCGGTATGACCAACGTCTTTGACGAAGAAGGTCGATATATTCCGGTCACAGTGATTGAGGCCGGCCCAGTTTTCGTGACCCAGGTAAAAACGTCCGACAAGGACGGCTATGCCGCGGTCCAAGTCGGCTATGGCGACCAAAGCGACAAGAATTTGACCTGGCCAAAGTTTGGCCACCTCAAGAAATCTGGGGTCGGAAAGAACCTTCGGCACCTGCGAGAGTTTCGCGTCAATGACACTGCAGGCTTCGAACCTGGCCAAGAGATTAAGGCTGACATCTTTGCAGGAGGAGAAAAGGTCACAGTGACAGGCACCAGTAAAGGCCGAGGGTTCGCGGGCGGCGTCAAGCGCCACCACTTCAAAGGCCAGCACATGACCCACGGCTACATGACCCACCGACGACCGCTTTCCAGTGGTGCAACCGGACCACAGCGCGTTTTCAAGGGAACCCGCAAACCAGGCCGAATGGGTGGCGAAACCGTCACGCAAAAGGGCTTGAAAGTTGTCAAGGTTGATGCCGAGCGTGGACTAATCTTGGTCGACGGCAGCATCCCCGGCGCGAACGGAAGCCTCGTGACCATCAACAAGGTGACCAAGTAATGGCAAGTTTCATCGACACGATCAAGGGCTTGGCGGTCAGCAACAACCTCATCCATAGGGTCGTTGTCGCCGAAGAGGCCAACGCGCGCCAAGGAACACAAAGCGCCAAAACTCGAAGTGAAGTCCGCGGCGGCGGAAAGAAACCGTACAAGCAAAAGAAAACCGGCAACGCCCGACAAGGTACGATCCGAGCCCCGCACTATGCACATGGCGGCATGGCCCTGGCGGTCAAGCCACGAGACTATTCAAAGAAGGTCAACCGCAAGGAAAGGCGGCTCGCCTTATTGGGGGCGCTCGGCGACCATGCGGTTGCCGGAACCTTGGTCATTGTTGACAAGGTTTCGTTTGCGAAGCCAAGCACCAAAGACGCCGTCAAATTTCTAGAGAAGAACGGTCTGAATGGAACCAAGCGGATCTTGATCGTTTTGGACGAGTACGAAGAAGCTACGGTGAAGAGCCTGCGCAATCTTCCGGAAGTCGAAGTGCGGATTGCTCCGAACAAGAGCGGCTTAGGTGAAGGGTTCAGCACCCGTGATCTCGTGATCGCACGGAAAGTCGTCATCACCAAATCAGGCCTGGCCAGTGTCGAAGCGACCTACAGCGGCCAAGAAGCAGAGGTTGCTGCACCGACAAAAAAGGCCACCAAAGTCAAGAAAACTGAGGAGACTGCATCGTGAAAGACCCGCACACAATCTTAATCAGGCCACATATTACTGAAAAGTCGATCCGGCAGAGCTACGGTGACCCAAGAATCAAAGACGACAAAGCTTTGGTTCGAAAGTACGCCTTTATCGTCGCCAACGATTCGAACAAGATCGAGATCAAGTCCGCCATCGAAGCGATTTTCAACGCGGGAAAGAAGACGAAAGACATTCAGGTGACAAGTGTCAGGACAGTCCGGATCCCTGGCAAGTCCCGTCGGGTCGGTAATAGAAAGCCGGGCAAAAAGCCTGACTTGAAAAAGGCCATCGTCACGCTTGCCCCAGGACAAATGATCGAGGATTACGGAGTCTAACCATGCCAGTCAAACGAATGAAGCCGACGTCGCCAGGAAGGCGGCACAAGATCGCATCGACTTACTCGGAAATCACAAAGAAGAAGC
>JAEURO010000237.1 GCA_016788345.1 Chthonomonadaceae bacterium | reverse complement strand
AGTACGCGCCATATGGGGCATACACGACCATGTTTGTGTGCCACCCACCAAAGCTCCGCCACCTGGTTGTCCCCATGTTAGTGACAATCTGGTTCCACGCAGGGCAGATAAAATCGATGAATTGAAGCTCAAAAACAGGCTTCATGCCCATCGCGCATAGCCCAGCACCGACTCCAATGATCGTGGCTTCGGCCAGAGGAGAGTTCCAAACTTGATTGGGAAACTTGTCGCTAAGGCCCTTGGTCAAGCCACAAACACCGCCTGTTGGATCTTCGAGGTCTTCGCCGAAGAAGATGACGCTGGGGTCGTTTTCCAGGGCCTTTTCAAAGGTCTTGTTGATCGACTCAACCATTGTGACCGAGCCGGATTCAATCGGTGGCCTTGTAGCCGCGACTGGCTCGCCCCAACAGTCCTTGAAGAGTTCTTCGCGGCGAGGATCCTCGGCCTGCTCGGCCCTGTCGTAATCGTCACGGACCTCCACGACTATCTCTTCCTGCATCGCTTCCCACCTCTCGCGGGTCAGGTCGCCAGACGCAATGAGCTGATCTGCAAGGAGCTTGATCGGATCCCGCTCAAACATCGCGTCGATCTCCTCCTGGGGTCGATAGACCCGATGGTCGTCCGAACTCGTGTGGCTGCTCAACCTGTCCAGGTCGGCCCAGAGCAGGGTCGGGCCGCCGCCATTTCGCGCTTTGTCTATGATCTCACCGCCAATCTTGTACACATTATCGAATTGACGGGCATCGATTTTGACAACTTTCTCCTGACCGATGACACCTTCGAGATTGAGGGCCATATACTTGTCGGTCGGAGTTGAGATTCCGTACTTGTTATCTTCGATCGCAAGAATCAAGGGGAGGTTTTCTTGGACAGCAAAGGCCCACGCTTCGTAAAACTCACCTTGCCTCATCGCCGCGTCGCCGACTGTGGCAAGGACCACATTGTCCTTGTTTTGCAGCTTGAACCCCCAGGCGGTTCCAGCGGCCGGGATGAGGCCGCCCCCCGTCGGAGTGCAGACGCTCATTACGTTGAGCTCGCGGCTGGAGTAGTGCCCTGGCATTTGCCGGCCACCACTGCTTGACTCCCGCTTTGCAAAGTAGGCGAGCGCCAAAGAGTAGTTGGACATCCCTCTGGCCAACATGATCGCCCGGTCACGATAATAAGGGTAAAGATAGTCGTCCCCGTCCAGATGTAGCGCCAAGGCGCCTAGAGCCTCGTGACCTGTTCCTCCAACGTGAAACCAACCCTTGCTTTGACGCAATAGGATCGCTTCACGCCGGTCGCCCTCTCGGCTCAGCATCATGAGGCGCAAAAAGTCGAGCTTGGTCATGGAAGGGGAGGTGACGGCCATCGGAGTGAGTCGCTCCTTTGCGACCCTTCAATTATAGCAAGTGCCAAGATTGGCCAAGTCGGTCTGCCTAAGGAATGTCCTGCCTGGCTGCGGCGGGCGGGAGGTATGATGACCGTTCTATTTGACTGTGATTTGAGGCCAGTATGAAAAGGACTTTTCAGCCCAACAACCGCAAACGAAGCAAGACCCACGGCTTCCGAATCAGGATGCGGACGACAGACGGGCAAAATGTATTGAAACGACGACGAACGAGGGGCAGGCGACGGCTCGCCGCTTGAGGGGCCCGTCCAAAAGCCGGTTCGACGAATTGTTCACGAATGGGCTGAGGGTGAATGGGGAGACGGCCAGGGCGCACAGCCTTCCCGGTGAGGGCCTGACAGGGATCGCTACGGCCAAACGGACAGGGTGCCATGCCAGGCGTAACCGCCAGAAACGGAGGATCCGCGAGGCTGTACGGACGGACGGGACTCCAAGGTATGGGGTCGACATCGTTTTTTTTGTTCGCCCTGAAACCAGAAGAGCCACGTTTGCCGAACTGAGAGAACAGGTGCAGCGGTTGACTAAAGAATCGGTCCAAAGATGGGAAGGAAGATCGGAATCGCAATGATCCGGCTGTATCAACGGACGACTGGGTGGATGCCACCCACATGCCGGTTCACACCCAGCTGTTCGGCTTACACTCTCGAGGCGATCGACAAGTATGGGCTGATAAAGGGATCGTGGATGGGGATGAAGAGGATAGCGCGGTGCAACCCGCTTAACCCCGGCGGGCACGATCCCGTACCTTAGGAAAGTTTATCATGGCGCAACAACCACGACAACGAGGCCAGTTCACGCAAACCCTCCTCATATTCGCCGTCATCTTTCTGGGAACGCGGCTGCTGTTCCCCGGCGACCAAAAGCCCGACACCCGGACGCTAGTAGAGGTTAAGTCAGAACTGCAAAAGCTCAATAGCGCAGAAGACGACGTCAAGGCCTCAGCGACCTTGCCCGCATACTTGCAAAAGGTGGCACAAACGAAAGACAAGGAGAAATGGGCCATAAACAAAGTCAATGAGGCCGAACTTGAAGGGGTCGTCCTTGTTGCCCAAGCCAAGCTCAAGGGTGCCCTCTCAAGGGAAGGTAAGCCAGAAAAGGCCTACTTGGTGCACAAAAAGCTGACGGA
>JAEURO010000236.1 GCA_016788345.1 Chthonomonadaceae bacterium | reverse complement strand
TCTTATGGTAATTACTCAATGAAACGTACTATTCTGGCTGCTTTCGGCGTTGGCCTAGCTGCTTTTTCATCGGCGTTCGTCGTGAACATGCGGGTGTTCAACTTCGAATACGGAGAAACCGTCGGTGTCCCCAGCGACCCGGTCATCGAAGTAGGAGACACAATCCACTGGGTCTGGAATGCCAACTTTCACTCGGTCACAAGTTCAACAGGACAGTCAGAGTCCTTTGCCAGTGGCCTGATCAACACGGGGTCGACATTCGACCACACTTTCACCAATATAGGCGACTTTGGCTACTATTGCGACCTACATGGCTCTGACCTTGGCAACGGTCAAGTCATTGGGATGGCTGGACGGGTGTTCGTCCTCGCACCGAAGCTGGCAGAGTCGTTTACAATTTTTAGAGGTCTTCTCCAACAAGGTGGAATCAGTGAGTTGGCGTCCAGCGACGACCAGTACATGGTTGTGCAAAAGGGCTTTGTTCTCAATCTGACAGAAGCTCCTATCCAAGTTATCATGGAGTCTGCCCCTGTCCCTCCAGTCCCGACTCAACTGGTCGTAAGGTGGGAAGACGGTGTCAATGCCTCTGGCTTGACCCGACGAGTCGAGGTCTTAAACACCGTGACCTCTCAATTCGAGCAGATCGATCAATCCGCAGCCCAGTTAGCAGACGGCAAGTTTTCGACAAAAACATCAGGTGACCTATCACGCTTCGTCGATCCAGTGACCCAAAAGGTCAAGGTCAAATTTTCATACTTCAACGTTGGGCCTGTCAGTAACTCAGCTTATCAAGCCCGTTTTGACCGCTTTGCCTTGTTGGTCAAATAGACCGATTCTAAACTCCATGTCTTGGCCGCCTTCGGGCGGCCTTTTTTTTCCTTCTACCTACTACTGTGACCTTCATCACTCATCGATCAGTGACGTTTCTTACTTGGCTCGGTGTCCTGCTTGGCTGATACTGATCTCAGCGCCACGAGCGCAGAGGGAAATGACAATGACAACCACAAGAATCGATTGGCTGAACTCACAGGGCACGGGCTTGTTCGACCTTGTCTGCTCGGTCGTCAAGGCAAAGCTCAAGCCACAAAACCGACGTGAGGCAGACGATGTGGAGGACGTGATCGGTGCGACGATGGTCGCAGTTCTGTCCGTGATCCAGAAGGCCGACGAAGAAAGCATCGGCAGCCTGGAGGCCTATGCCAAAACCGTTGCCCACAATGAAGTGTCACGGTACTTGGCTCGGAAGAACCCGCACCGAAACCACCTTGCGACGAAACTTGGTTACTTGGTCAGGAAAAACGTTGGTTTCGCTGTTTGTCAAAACCCCAAGAGCCGGAGAACCGTCATCGGGTTTGGAGTGTGGAAGGAAGACGGTACGCTTGCTGACTCAACGCGAATCGCCAAGATGCAAGCTCAGCCCAATGAAGTGGCCAACTTGCTCTTTCCCGAAGGGGCCGACCTGGGCAGCGGGCTCCCGGAGACGGTCAAGAAAGCTCTCGACTGGCTAGGCGGATCGGTGTCTATCCACGTACTCTTGCAGTTCCTGACCAAGGCAGCAGGCTACAGTGAAGACGCAAACGCCGAGCAATTCGAGTGTGGCGAACGTTCGACTCGGTTCGATGCAGAAGTCGAGGGCCGGGCCAAACTACAATCCATATGGGACTGCGTCCTGAGCATGCCACTGGAATATAGGCAGGCTCTCCTTATGAACTTGCGTGACGCTGACGGACAAGGCGACGTTAGGCAGTTTATTGCTCTTGGCATCGTTTCGAAGGCAGAGTTGGCCAGCGCCCTGGATCTTTCTGAGGACCTCTTTACGCTCCTTCTGGAGGACTTGCCAATGTCAGACATCGATCTCGCCAAGTTCATGGGTATCGACGGAAAGAAAGTCTTCAGTGTGCGGTTCTGCGCCAGGCGCCGTCTCGCCAATGAACTTGAAAAGCTAGGCTGGTGAATCTAAGCCTGCCCTCGCTTTAGGATGGCCCCTCCACGCCGTGGAGGGGCCTCATTTTCGTTTCTAAGAATCACTTGTCGGACGTGGCCCGTCCTCAATGTATATGAGGGTTCTGCCTGCCATTCTGACCTTGCTCGCCGTATTTCCTGGTTGGGCCCTAGCGCAATCTTCCGGCGAAAGGATCAAGGCTCTAGACAAGATTCGAATGACCTGTCTGGAAGAATCGGCCTTGAACAAGACGTACAAAGTGACCAAAGACGGCGTCATCCTTGTCGATTTCTTAGGCGCGGTCGAGATTGGTGGCTTGACCGAGGAAGAAGCAGGGAAGTTGATCAGCAACAAGCTGGTTAATGACCGGATCCTTAGAGACGCGACTGTCTCAGTCGTCCGGGTCAATAGCGAGGGCACTGGCTCTACCACGACTCCGCCAGCACTCTCGGTCAAGCTGAGCGGAGCCTTTCGCGAACAGAAGTCAATTCCACATCAGGAGGGCTTAAAGTTGTCGACTGTCGTACAGACTGCCGATGCAACAGCCGATCTCACGAAGGTCAAAGTGAAATCGTTTGATGGATTGATTGTCACTTATGATTGTACAAAGCCAGAGACTGACGTGTCACTAAAGGCTG
>JAEURO010000235.1 GCA_016788345.1 Chthonomonadaceae bacterium | reverse complement strand
AGCGCGACATATTGGGTCGCATAGTCGAGGGTCTTATTGTGCTTATCGTCCAAGCTCACTGCGCGGTACCCGTTGAGTGCTTTGGGTTCGACCAGGCGGTCACCGAGCGACATCGCGCCTTGCACGATTTGAGTGACTTCCTCAGGCTTTTCGGTCGTGAAGAATTTCTTCACTTCGGGGTCTTTCGCTACGTCCTCAGCTTTGATCTCCCACTTGGGCTTCTTTTGTGCGACAGCGAGCCTGTTTTGAACCGAAACAATGGCCTTGTTCTGCTCGTATGAGCTTTGCTCTGGGCTAACGAATGTGTGGCTTTGAAGTGTGGCCCCTGTTCCACCCATCATGAAGAAGGCGAGCCCCGCAGTCATGAGGACAGCGATGATCGCGGACCACTTGAATCCAGCAGAAATAGGCTTGAGCGGGTCAGAGTCAACGTTGTCGTCTCCCTTGACCATGAACACGCCGATGATCGACGCGATGATCCCAATACCCCGGGCCATCAAAGCGAAGAGTATGAGTTTCATCCAGGTGTTTTGGTCGAAGATCGCCGCAGTCGCAGCGCCGAGCACGATTGCTGCGACAAGCGTGACCTCATAGCTCTCAAACACGTCTGCAGCCATTCCGGCGCAGTCGCCGACGTTGTCGCCAACGTTGTCAGCGATGACAGCCGGGTTTCGTGGATCGTCTTCCGGGATGCCAGCTTCGACCTTGCCAACAAGGTCGGCACCAACGTCCGCAGCCTTGGTGTAGATGCCGCCACCTACCCTCATGAAGAGTGCTGCCAGCGAACCTCCGAAGCCAAACCCAACCAGGAGCTTCATTGCGTTCTCACCTCCGAACGCAAAAATCGCGGTTGCGCCGATCAGCCCCATGCCTACCGTGAACAGGCCGGCGACCGCGCCCGACCGGAATGCGGTTTCGAGGGCCTTGCCAAACTTAGTAAGCGCGGCATGGGCCGTCCGCATGTTGCTTGCGACTGCCATCGTCATGCCCATGTAACCAGCGATGTATGAGGCGGCAACGCCAAGAATGAACGCAACGGCGATCATGATGCCCGAAGTCATGTCGTAGCGCGAGGCGTACAAGGCACCCAGCGCGACACTGAGGATCACGACAAAAATACTGATCGTGTTACGTTGTTTGGCCAAGTAAGCGATGGCACCGTCATTGATGGCCTTGCCAACTTCTTGCATCTTCTCATCGCCAGGTGACTGGCTTAAGATTTTTGAGCGGACTGCGAATGCGACGATAATGGCGATAACACCAATAGCCGCAGAGATACCAAGATAGATGTAGTCTTGGCTTCCAAATTGAAGTTGGATGTTTTCTTCGCCGCCTGACGCCCTAGTGAGGACGGGGAGGCCAAGAAGGGCCAAAACCGTCATCAAAGGCATGAGTTTTCGACAAATCGATTCCTTAAATGATTTCATGAGTGCCATCCTGAGCTTTGTCATGTCTGATTTATTGAATTCGCCCGGGGCAAGTCAAAGGGCTCCTTGATCTTGGCAGACCGGGCAAAACGGAACGGACTATACCCGAATCATAGAAAGCTGCCACATCTTGGTAAGCCCACTGGACCAGGCCACCAGAGCATGAAAGGTATCTTGTCATCTATGCCCCGTCCAAGCCAACGGCTCAACAAAATCCCGCCCTATTTGTTTGCGGAGATGGCCAGGATAAAGCGCGAAGCCATTGCCAAGGGTGCTGACGTCATTGACCTAGGTATCGGCGATCCAGACCTCCCAACGCCGCCGGAAGTCAGAGAGGCCCTGAAGCGGTCAGTCGACGATCCTGCGACACACAGATACGACGAGACAGCGCGCGGCTGGGAGCCATTCCTCAACGCAGCGGCCAGGTTTTATTCGCGCGAATGGGGCGTGGACCTCGATCCGGCTTCCGATTTTTGTCAGGTCATTGGTAGCAAAGAGGGCCTTGCCCACCTAGCCTGGGCCTATGCCGACCCAGGCGACACGGTCATCGTGCCCAACCCAGCGTACACGGTCTATAAGGTCTGTTCATTAATGGCCGGGGCCGATGTCTTCGAAGTCCCGCTCAAAGAATCGAATGGCTTTCTACCGGACTTGAGCGACATTCCGACGGACGTGGCGAAAAAAGCCAAGCTTTTCTATGTCTGCTATCCGAACAACCCAACTGGAGCGACGGCGACGTCAAGCTTCTATGCTGACTTTGCTACGTTCTGCCGCGATCACGACATCCTGGCCGTAAACGACATGGCTTATGGGACTGTGTGCTTCGACGGGTTTAAGAATCCAAGTCTTCTCCAAGTTCCAGGTGCCAAGGATTTGGCGATCGAGTTCCACTCGCTCAGCAAAATGTACAACATGACGGGTTGGCGACTAGGTTTTGCTTGTGGCAACCCCGATGCCGTGCAAACCCTGCAAAGGCTCAAAAGCAATATTGACAGCAAGGCCTTTCCCGCCATTGCCGAGGCTGGAGCCCATGCTCTCGACCATGTGAACAACGACGCGACGATCGCTCTTTACCAAAAGCGCCGGGACAATCTGGTCGAGGGGCTCCGATCAATCGGTTGGCACGTACCGAAGCCAAAAGCCGCCTTCTACATTTGGGCCAAGGTTCCAGTGCCAGGAATGTCGAGCGCCGAG
>JAEURO010000234.1 GCA_016788345.1 Chthonomonadaceae bacterium | reverse complement strand
GCCTAAGCTCCCAGCGCATGACATTGGCCCACTGGTTGATCAGGATCGGGAGGTCCCGCCAAGATTGAATCCAATTTTTATAGCTGTGCCAGATGATCGTCTCGCTGGTCGGCCGGATCACAAACGGCTCTTCCAATTTGGCGTTTGGATCAGGTTCGAGCCCGCCTGCGCCGTCTGCCCGCAACCGGTGGTGGGTCACGATCGCACATTCCTTGGCGAACCCTTCGACGTGCTTGGCTTCCTTTTCAAAAAAGCTCTTGGGGATCAAAAGCGGGAAGCATGCGTTGACGTGTCCGGTGTCCTTGAACATACGGTCTAGCGCAGCCTGCATGTGCTCCCAGATGGCGTACCCGTTTGGCTTGATGACCATGCAACCGCGGACGACCGAGTTCTCCGCAAGATCGGCCCGTTTGACCAACTCGTTGTACCACTCCGCATAGTTTTCGGCCCTTGCCGTCACGCCCAGTTCCTTCGCCATAGAGGTTCATTTTGGCACGTGAGCCTGCAGACGTCCCGCTCGGTATCATTCACACCATGTCCGGCACTCTTGACACGCTTTTGGCCGAAGACCGTTTGTTTCCGCCATCCTTGGAATTCCGAAGCCAAGCCAATGTCTCAAACCCCGCGATCTA
The DNA here is from genome assembly GCA_016788345.1 of Chthonomonadaceae bacterium. Classification (GTDB taxonomy): domain Bacteria; phylum Armatimonadota; class Fimbriimonadia; order Fimbriimonadales; family Fimbriimonadaceae; genus JAEURO01. The sequence continues at coordinate 1,998 of JAEURO010000234.1, read as the reverse complement.
TGCAGAGGCGCATCGAAATCCAGTGGAATTTTGGGAGTCGTGCGCCAAGTCGCTCGAATGGTCTAGAGGGTGGCACACCGCCCTTGAATGGAACCTACCAGACGCGAAATGGTTTGTGGGCGGAACGCTCAATGCATGCCACAACTGTGTGGACAGGCACGTCAGCGCAGGACATGGGGACAAGGTCGCTTTTGTGTCTGAAGGAGAGCCAGGCGATGTCCGAGTGTTCACGTATCGGCAAGTCCTGGAAACCGTATGCAAGATCGCCAACGCCTTGAAGGAAGCCGGTGTTCAAAAGGGAGACAGGGTTTGCGTTTACATGCCGATGATCGCTGAACTCCCCATGGTGATGCTGGCTTGCGCCCGGATCGGAGCCGCGCACAGCGTCGTTTTTGGCGGATTTTCGTCTGAATCTCTCCACGAACGTATCAACGATGCCGGAGCAAAAGTGCTCGTCACGGCGGACGGAGGCTGGAGAAGGGGCGGGGTCGTCGAGCTCAAGAGGATCGCAGACGAAGCGCTCGCCAAGGGGTGCCCCACAATTTCCCGGTGTTTGGTCTATGAGCGGATCGGCAGTCCGCTTGCAGACGGCGTCCCCAACTATAACCCTGGAACTTGGATCGAAGGCAGAGACTTGGCTTGGTCTGAATTTGTCGACCGGCAACCGGTCGACTGTCCGTGTGAAGACATGGACAGCGAAGACTTGCTTTTCATTCTCTACACAAGTGGTTCGACCGGCAAGCCTAAGGGGATCATGCACACGACCGGCGGGTACATGACGCAGGTCTCGGCGACGACACAATGGGTTTTCGACTTCAAGCCTGACGATGTGTACTGGTGCACGGCCGACTGTGGATGGGTGACGGGGCACAGTTACATCGTGTATGGGCCAATGTCTTTGGGCGCGAAGCAAGTCCTCTATGAAGGCACTCCTGACACGCCCGACAAAGACCGGTTCTGGAAGGTGATAGAGCGTCACAAGGTGACTATTCTTTACACGGCACCGACCGCGATCAGAACGTTCATGAAGTGGGGGCCAGAGTTTCCAGGGCGCTGCGACTTGACTTCGTTGCGTCTTCTCGGAAGTGTCGGTGAACCTATAAATCCTGAAGCCTGGATATGGTACAGCGAGACCATAGGTGGCTCCCGTTGTCCCGTTGTGGACACGTGGTGGCAGACTGAAACGGGCGCCATCATGATCTCGCCCCTTCCAGGCGTCACTGCAACGAAACCTGGATCAGCCACTCAACCGCTGCCGGGTATTCATGCGGCGGTCTTCGACGAAAATGGCAAAGACGTGACGCCTTGTCACGGAGCCCTCAGCTATATGGTGGGAAGCGAATCTCTGGACCAAGGCCCGGAAGTCGGCGGGATTCTCGCGATCAAGCATCCCTGGCCTTCCATGCTCCGGGGAATCTGGGGCGACCCCGAGCGGTTCCGCCAGGTGTATTGGAGCCGGTTTGATGGCGCGTACTTTCCCGGAGACGGGACAAAGGTCGATGAGGACGGCTATTTTTGGCTCCTCGGCCGGATTGATGACGTCATGCTCGTTAGCGGACACAACATCTCGACCATGGAAGTCGAGAGTGCCCTTGTCGACCACCATGCTGTCGCCGAAGCCGCGGTGATCGGGAAAGCCCACGAGATAAAGGGCCAGGGGATCGCTGCGTTCGTCATCCTGCGTGCAGAGTTTGCCGCAAACTCGTGGCCGGAAGGCAAAGGGGATTCACACGATTTGGTCTCCGAACTCAAGTCCCATGTGGCTCAAAAGATCGGAGCGATTGCTCGTCCAGACGACATTTTCATTTGCGCTGAGCTTCCCAAGACCAGAAGCGGCAAGATCATGCGGCGGCTACTCAGGGATGTTGCTGAGGGCCGCGCCCTCGGTGACACGACCACACTGGCCGATCCGTCTGTGGTGGCCAACTTGAAAGACAAGTATGAGTCAAGTGAAGGTTGAACAAACCCGGAAACTAGTATTATTACTAGTTTTACCCC
>JAEURO010000233.1 GCA_016788345.1 Chthonomonadaceae bacterium | reverse complement strand
CCCTCAGTCCGGCCCGTCTTGATGGACACGCGGACATTCTTTCCCCAAATCAACGAGTCCGTGTCGTCGAACCGGATTTTCGTTCCTAACCCTTCGGTCAGAAGGCAGGTGCGTCCACCTTCCCCTACTGGATGGGAAGGTGGTGGACTGGGCGCAAACACCACGGGCACCAGGGGGGCAATGTTCCCTGGCATCTCGTTTAATGGCTCGATCCCTGCAGACCCTCAGATTGCTGTGAGCAAGACACACATTGTCCAAGTCGTCAACACGGAGATCGCCTTCTTTGATAAGCAAGGAAACAAACAATTCCAAGCAGACATGGGCCCCACCGGGTTTTTTAGTGGAATTGGTGCAGGTAACTTCGTCTTCGACCCGAAAGTGTTTTTCGACACAAAGAGTGGCCGGTTCTTCGTGGTTATCCTGGATCAGGACGACGGAGCGAAAACCAGCTTTTTCTGCATCGCAGTCTCGGACGACAGCAACCCGAATGGTTCTTGGCGAAAGTTTCACGTTGACAACAAGTACGTGGACTCGACAAACAACAATACTGAATCGTGGCTCGACTATGAAGGTTGGGGCTACAACAAAGACTATGTCGTCGCAACCGGCAACATGTTCTCTTTCGGTGCCAATCAATTCCAGCTTGTCACCTCGTTCTTGTTCAAAAAATCCGAACTCCTGAGTGGAAGTTCGCTGACGCCAGTCAAGTTCGAAGAAAGGAATGCGTTCACCGTCCAGGTCGCCAAGACTGACGATCCCACAGTCCCGTACGTTTATGGCTGTGCGTTGGACGAGTCGGGAACCCCGGGCATCCGGGTCTATGCTTGGAGACTCAAGGCCGGCACCACGGACGAATTCGAGTGGGTGTTCCGAGTCATCCAAGTCCCAGACTTTGACTTTGTGGGCAGGCCTCCCAGCGCTGGCGGTGCGTTCTTGGATTCGCTCAGCGGACGTCTCATGGATGCCACCTATCGCAATGGAAGCCTCCTGACGACCCAAACGACACGGGCACCTTCTGGCAACAACAGGTCCCAAGTTTCCTGGTACGAATTTAAGCCTCAGGGCTGGCCAGGCACATCGTCGCTTAAGTTGAACCAAAGTGGAAATGTGGCCTTTGCTGGCGACGCTTGGGCCTTTCTCGCCGGAATCAACATGAACAAGGAGAACACCATTTCCATGACCTTCACACGATCGAGTTCATCGATTGTTGGCGATATCATGGCCGTCTCGCGAAAGGGCAGTGATCCTCTCGGAAAAATGGGCAACCCGTTCATCTTGGCCGTCGCGGATGCCCCTTACAACCCGGGACTTTCCGGACGGTGGGGTGATTACGGCTCCGTGGCCGTCGACCCGTCTGACGACGTGACCTTCTGGGGCACGAACATGAAGTCCAACGCTCAAGGCGTCTGGAACGCGGCGATCGTGAGCTACAAAGTCGCAGGTGACGGATCCGGCGGTGGTGGCGGAGGATCTTCAGGGATCAAGCCCGTTGCCGTGAAAACGCTGGAAGGCTCGTTCGTGGCGGGAACCTTGACTGGCATTCAAACCGCCGACACTGCATCCTACGACACCAATGCGGCAAAGAAAGCCGATGGTGCCTATGCGACCGCGGTGCAGACGACGTTCACCCTGACCAACACAGCCGCGCAAGTCGCTGACATCGACATCTTGGTCAAAGGGGCGCTCCAGCAAGTCAAGACAACGACTGGCACTCTGTTCCTTTGGAATGTTGCTAGCGCACGATGGGATCCTATCAAGTCCTTCAACGTGACAAGCAACAATGTTCAAACGACAGCGACTGTCTCAGGTACAGCAGGCAAGTACGTCGACGCCAACAAGAGAGTCTTAGTGCTCTTCAGGGCACTCGACCCGAACCGCAGAAACGGTGTCGCTCCAACGCCATTCAAACTGAAGTCGGACATGCTTCGACTGGTGGTTCGAACTAAGTAAGCTCACACCGAGTGGACACCAAAGGCCGTCTGGCGATATTGCCCGACGGCCTTTTTTGCCGCGGTACTCGTTTGCCGCTCTCTTACGAGGTCTCGCTTAGCTTCACTGATGAGGTCGAGTGAGTTGGAGTCGAGCTCCTGGATTAAGCCGAGCCTGAGAGGGTCCAAGGCTGGACTCTCATGTTCGTTGAGCAATTTTTGCCGCTCCGCAAGGAGCCTTTCGGCTTCGTCAAAGTTATTTGCTTTGGCTGCCTCATTCACCAGTAGTGTGAGCGAGTGCAGCCTTTCAAATGTGTCAAGCTGCTTCAAGCCTTACTCCAGTTGACCTCAAATTCTGCTCAAGCTCAACCCAGCCGGCCCTTAGGTTCTTGAGAACGAGCTCGACTTCGGTGACCAAGTCGGAATTGTCCGACAAATTCGCGTCGACGAGCCTGTTGTAGCAAAACGTGTACAGCGACAGGAGGTTGGTCGAGATTTCTCCACCCTTGTCAAGATCCAAACTTGAAATCAGCTCTGCGATGATCTTCTGAGCTCTTTGGAGACAACGGTCTTGTTCGGCCAGGTTGCCCTGGGCCATGGACCTTTTGGCGGCCGACGTGAATTTCAAAGCACCGTCATACAGCATGACCACCAGCTGTAAGGGTGAAGATCCAGAGACCGAAGTTTTTCGATACTGTTCGAGGTTCAAGTTCGGAGTCGACACGAATTCTATGGAGATTA
>JAEURO010000232.1 GCA_016788345.1 Chthonomonadaceae bacterium | reverse complement strand
AGCACGAAGAAGCGATAGAGTTTCCTCGATGGTCTTCAGGATGCCAACGGGCGCGGCTCCGGCCCGCACTGCCTCGTTGAGCTTGCCACACCAGTACGTAAGCTGGGCGACATAGTTATACAAGGGGCGCGCCACCCACTCGCGTTCTAGTTCGAGAACCCGGCTCGCAAGTTCTTCATTTACGTAGCGGAGACAGCGTCGTGCAATTCTCAGACTCTTGACGGCATAGTCGAATGTGTTGACGCCGGTGATCTTGCATTTACCGCCTTCCGTCCACTCGTGAAGGCTGAACCCGCTAGTGCTGAGGGTGATACGACTAATGCCACTGGTGCCAGCTTTTCTTCCGGTCTTCTTGTTACTCTTGAAGTCATAGGGATGACCAGTTACGCGAACCCGCATGTCCTTGATCTTGTCGATCTCAGCGTCGAGTTCCTTCGGATAGGACACTCCTAGGTCTGTACCGATGAGTCGGCACGCACTGACAAGGATCTCCATGCTCTGAAAGGCACCATGCGTCACGAGGTAGGCCAGTCCTTTTTCGTTGCCATCGCAATTTGGCAAATGAGCGACCGCCAGTGTGGTGTCCCCTACATTGTCCATGACAGCACAAACTCGGTTGAAGAGGGCTTGATCCTTGCTCAAATACTCCTCCATGAGCCGGTGGTTGACGTTGTCGCGGAGCCGCTCCTCTTCTCGCCTGAGCGCCGCCGCGGCCAGTTTGATGCGGTTTTTGCTTCTGCTCATGGCGAGAGTTATGACGGGTTGATCTTGGGATTTGCCAGTCCTCGACCTGTGTAGGTCTGGGAACGGGCTTTTGCCGCGCAGGGGGCGAGCTAATTTGATCGGGAGAACAAAGCAGTCGTTCTCTAACTCTCTGCGCCAGGAGGTTACGGTGGTATAAAGAGCACGCGTGGATGTTTGACCCAAAAACAAACTTCGGTCAGCTCTTATTTGCAACGACCCTAATCGAGTGTCGGAAGCCTGGCGACATTATTAGCTACGGAACAGCTTTTGTATTTGACTACGAGGTTGAGCCCGGTCGCGACTTTCCGCTTTTGGTCACCTGCGGTCATACGGTGACCGATTCCATTACCGGCGGATACGCGTTTACAGTACAGGGGCCCGACGATGGAAGTGGCAAGAGGAGCCTTCAACTTGGAAAACGTGTGTCAATACAATTTGAAGATTTCTCGCAAAGTTGGTTCTTCCATCCAGATCCAAATGTTGATGTTGCGGTGCAGCCTCTGGTTCCAGTCATCCAGAGATTCCAGGAAGCCGGATACGATCCATACACAAATTCGATACCACTGTCGATGTGTCCCAGCCACGCTGCACTTGGAATTGTCGACGTGCACGAGCAGGTAGTTTTCGTAGGGTATCCCTACGGCCTTCAAGACGAGCGTCACTCCTTGCCTCTGGTAAGAACCGGGTTTACCGCGTCAAGCTTCCACATATGTTACAACGGTCTTCCTGGATTCTACGTCGATGGTCACTTTCATCCAGGTTCTAGTGGGAGTCCGGTGTGCATCATCGATAAGCTCTTCGCAACCCGGCAGGACGGGGCAGCAACATATGTGGAGCGGGGCCTGCTCTTGGGATTGGCAACAAGTGCCGACAAGGCTCCTTCTGGAGATTTCGAGGATGCAGAGATTGGGTTGGGTTTCGTCACCTCGTCGGACATGATAGTGGAGACTTCGGAGCTCTACCTGAAGAGCCTCGGTATTATTTGAATCTGACCGTTGCGGCAGGCTATCCCGAAATGCAGTACCGTTCAGTCCTTGCGCTAAGAAGTTGCCGCATCCCGACGGCGGACTCTTTAATGGAAGATGTGTTCACTCCAGCTTCAATCCTCGGTAACTCACGGCCCTAGACCGCCGAAACGGATCGTGGAAGCATCGCTTCCACACCGAGATTCCAGTATGCAGTGGCGATCATCGATGTGGGCTCAATCTCTTTCCACATTCCTTCGACCGCGATGAGGGCGTACACATCTGACCCGCAAAAATGTAGGGCCACAGCGCAACGATCGCAACGTAAACCTCGCTCTCCGACAAAACGCGGTCAACAGCCTGTCGAATCGGTCCAAGTTGAGTGAGGTCAAGCTCACCCGATCGCTTCTGATGAATGCTAAATGTAGAAGAATGCCTACTGGTGGGTCTGGCCCGCACAAGACTTTGTGTTGGCGGTATTACGGTCTCATGAAGGAAGAGACCGGAACGCTCGTCGGAGTGATCGAACGAGTCCTCGCCCAAGAACTTGGGGATCGCGCGGAGATGCCAGAGGGGGCCATCGAGCACCTTGCGCGTGAGTGCCTTCTCGATGGTGCGGGCATGTTGAAGAACACCCTCAACAAAAGGAGAAAGGCAATGCTGAGAGATCAAGCGAGGTGCCGCCGTGCGTTTGAACGACGCTTGCGCAAGAGGTGGAAGGAACCCTTCGAACTCTTTGAAACCTGCCTGGTGATAGCGCAAGAAATGGGTTCAGAGTTTAACGCGAACCACAGGCCCGCCGCAGCAACCTCCAACGACTTGGTGTTTGAGGTGATGACCCGACTCCATGGACGAGCGTGTCACCTTGCCTCGGAAGTGCTTCACCTGATGACCGGCGGCTATGCAAGCGGCGCGTTGACCAGATGGCGCGCCCTGCACGAAGTCGTGGTGGTCATGTTGTTCGTCGACTTGCA
>JAEURO010000231.1 GCA_016788345.1 Chthonomonadaceae bacterium | reverse complement strand
TGGTGGATTCCGGCAACACGGCGGGGCAGCATACCGCCGACCAGAAGGATGTCTACGAGATGGTGGCGGATACCCTCTTCGAAGACTTTGGCTCTGCCGACTTCGCAAGCAAGAAGCGATCCATCGCCGTCAACTTGAGAACGGCTTGACCGCCAGAAGGCTCGACGACGAGCCTATAGTCGTTGTTCGTGGCCTTGCGTGTCACGGTCCTCGCGACTTGCGCCCAGAATACTGGGAAACCGCCCCACCCGACCCACCGTGACGCCCATCTGGGCTGGGCGTCGCTCATGAAAGCGACGGTCGTCGCCAATCCGTATTGCCATGAAGCTAAGACCGGATCCTTTTTCGGCGAGACAAGTCCAACCCGGGCCAGGGGGCGTGAATCCGCAAGACAGTATGCGGAGAGTGCTGGAAAGTCGCTCGGCGAAAAACCCCGAAGCGCTTCTTCCCCGCCCTTCATCTCAGGAACGAAAACAAGTTCCTCGATCGCGGAACGAGACATGATGGCAACGTCTTGGGTGAAAATCGCAGGTAGCTTCGACGCTTTGTTTGCCAAATAGAAGTTTCCGCCTCCGGCCGCGGCGAGGGCTCTCAGGAACGGGACATCTTTGCCGTCGCCGATTGCTACAACGCTGGTCGTGATCTTGTCGGCCTTCATGCGTGACACAACGTTGATAGAGTCACCATAGTCGTCCACATCGGCCCCATCCGCTAGCAAGACAAGGTGGCGCACCTTTGAGTTTTCTGCCCTAAGTTTTGAGTCAGCAAAGTGGATCGACGGAGACGAATAGATCCCTCCCCCGCCAGTCCGTAACTTTCGGATCTGACTGATCACGGAATCTTTGTCCTTCAAGTCCTGGAGTGGTGCGACAAACTCAATACCGTCTGAACTGCCTGCGACACCCACGCGGTCGATCGGAGACATGAGTTTCACTGTCTCTTCTGCTGCCTTTGCAGCCAACTGGATCTTTTGCAAGCCGTCTTCGATCATTCCCATGGAGCCCGATGCGTCGGCGATGACCAACACGGACGTGCTTGGATACGACTTTCGCTGGCGAATGTTCAGGTCTACAGGCAGAGCGTCGGCCACTGGTGTGCCATACCACCCACCCGGCAAATAGGAGTTCTCTCCCCCGACCATGACAAGTCCTATCCCCGTGTCTCTGGCGGCCGCAGCGAGGATTTTCATCTGGTTGGGCGTGACGAACTGGGCGTTAATGTCGTTGAGAAAAACGGCCTCGTAGTTCTGGAGCTCTTCGGGACGGACTGGCACTCCCTCCGGTCCAAACACGTCAACAGTGATGTCTTGTGAGCGCAAAGCAAGGACAAGCGGCCCAGGGACACGGTCTGACTGGAGGACTAGCACCTTTGGTTTTCCTCGGACAGCTGTGAATGTCGAACCCACATTGTTCCGCGAATCGGAGTCCCGTTGCGCCTGAAGGGTCGCCCTAAAACGATAGTAGCCGGGCCCGTCCAGCTTTTGGTCCAAAACATAGCTCGTCTTGCCTTCGTCCAACTGGACGCGTTGTCGACTGACCACAGTGCCATTACGGTCCACGATAATGGTCGCTTCCTGTTGGACTGTGCTTTCCAAGACGACTCGGACTCCAAACGGCTGTCCCGCGCGCGATTCGTTCGGTGCCCTCATTTCTATGACACTGGCCTCGGCCTGACGAGGTTTTGAACCCAAGGGCACAATGTCTAGCTCAATTCCCTCGTTGAGACTTGCCTCCGCAGACTGCCGCACGTCACCCCGGGTTTCGTTGCCATCGCTGAGGACGACAATTCGGCGGCCCTTGTTCGTCGGTAGAGTGGCGCTTGCCAACCTGATAGCCGCTGCAAGGTCACTGGCACTGCGGTCAAGCTTGCTTTGCACTCCCGTGAACGGGCGGCGTCCAGCTGGGACCGAGTCTAATACAGGCTGCGCACCAAAGGAAACGACCCCTGCCACGTCCTCTGGCCCAAGAGCCAACATGGCTCGCGAAATATATTGTTCGGCTTCCTTATGGTCAGATTCACTAACTGAATCGGACCCGTCTATGATGAACATCGTGGCAGTTCCCGAGTTGATTCTGTGAATCTGGGGGCCCGACATGGCCAAGACAAGGCAGGCACACAAAACAGACCGGACAACGAAGGCCAGCCGTTTTCTTGGTCGTGCCATTCCGAAGATGTGTCGCCAGGACAGCCAGAGCCCTCCCGCAATGGGGATTAGAAGGAGAAGATAAAGGGGTTCTGAAAAGCGCACCTATGACCTCCTTGCAAAGACAAACCACTCGAACCCAAGCACGGCCAACGCGAGGAGCAAGACGGGTTTCCAGAAGTCTTCAAAGCGTGTAGGGCTCGAGGTGGCCCCGACTCTTGCGCTCCCCAAAGTGACGACAGATCGCGGAGCAATATTAGACTCTTGGCTGTTTTTCAGGCTCGCGTAAACCTTGGACTTGAGCTTGCCAGACTGGACGGAATAGACTCCGACGCGCCTGATATCGCGAACGATCACATTCGAAGCGCCCTTCGGGACGGGAACAGTCCATTGCCTCCCTTCAGTGAGCACTGTCACTGGCGCCCCGTTGTCTGATGACAAGGAAAAAGCTTGGGAGGGCCGCACTCCCAAGATCGTGGAAGACTTATTCCCAACCAAGAAGTCCAAGGCATTCCCTACAAAAATTGGAAACGCGACAGTCAAGGGAAAATCGCTGTCTAATGGTCGAAAAGCCAAGTAAATCTGACGCTTCTGCGCAGAAGACACGACAAC
>JAEURO010000230.1 GCA_016788345.1 Chthonomonadaceae bacterium | reverse complement strand
CGGACGGGATGTTAAATCTGCGGATCACAGCCTTTGCAATATTCACAAAGACAGGCCCAGCGACTGTTCCACCATAGATTTGGCCTGCCGAAGGGGTGTCGATCATGACAAGTACAACCGCTCTGGGATCCCGCGCTGGTACATATCCAACAAAATTTGCCATGTATTGATCCTTTGCAGTACCAATCTTTTGCGCCGTACCCGTCTTGCCAGCGAGTCGATATCCGGGGATCTTGAGAGCCTTGCCTGTTCCGCGCTCAGACTGGATGACACTTTCCATGAGCCTCATGACGGTCTCAGCCGTTTGCGGCTTAACAACCTGACCCACGGTCTCGTTCTCCCCTCGAATCACGTGTGGCCGCATCATGACTCCATTGTTCGCTAGCATGCTGTATGCACCCGCTAGATTCACAGGCGAGCATGCCATGGACTGACCAAAACCGACCGTTGCCAACTGAACGCGCTTGCCTGGATCGTTCCTGTTAAAGACTCCATTGCGCTCAGACGGCAAACCAAGCCTCGGCTTTTGAAAGATCTCCATTGAGTCCATAAAGCTGATCATGTCGCTTCTGCCGATTCTAAGAGCCCATTGTGCCGCAGAGACATTGCAACTCCTGGCGATGGCGTCCTCAACGGAGACGCTTCCATGCGCACGGTGCCCACCGTGGTCGTCACAATGCAGTGTCCGGTCGCCGACCCTGATTTCACCATTGCATTGTGCGAAATCGTTGATCGAGACATGTCCTGAGTCCAATGCCTTGGCCACAGTTAGGATCTTGAACGTCGAACCTGGTTCATACACCCCCATGTAAGCCATGTTGAAATCGTGCCCAGGCTTCCAACCGGAGTTTGGGTCGAAGGTTGGCCAGTTGACCATGGCCAGGATTTCACCAGTCTTAGGATCAATCACGACCGCAGCGCCGCTCTTGGCCTTGTTCGCTTCAACCCCGGCCCGAAGTGCCTGCATGGCAGCTGTTTGTAGTTGAGAGTCGATTGTGAGGGTGATGGATTCGCCGTTAATGGGCTTAGTGCCAGGGTCGGCAGGGTCTGTGACAAACACTCCGGTACGGTCGACATAACCGCTGGACTCGCCATCCACGCCTCCGAGGCGCCCATCTTGGCTTTTCTCTAGTCCATTTAGAGATTCACCACTTCTCTGGCACCCGGTGACGCCGGCAAACACCTCGGACATGGGATAAAAACGATCTGAAGATCGTTCTAAACTGACCCCGTCCGCGCTCCATTGTCGTCGGATGGTCCTCACGGCTTCTGCTTGCTCAGGCGTGAGTGCCTTGCGCCAGACTCGCCCGTTCATCTTTTCTGGTCGATCGGCAAGCTCTGTTGCAGAAACTCCGGTTGCTGCGCTCAGAGACACGAAAAAGCCAGGGCTTGCGGGGACTTTCGAATAGTTCAACCCAAGCAGGAAGCCCTCGACACTTTGCGCCACGACCTTGCCGTCGCTCGAATAGATCGTTCCGCGATGCGCCATGTCTACGCGCTCAATAAGAAAGTGCGCGTGCTTCTTTGCGTTCGAGAGAACCCTTTCTCTGTCAAACACTTGTACGGCGGATTGGCTCGCTGCCGCAACAATGAATCCGGAAAAGAGGAAGCCACCCAGTACTTTGTGCCTGGCTGAGTCAGTTCGCCTGGGCACGCCGCCCCCTGGTCTCCATTGTAATGTCGATTTGGAGCCCACGGTCAACCTTGGCTACCAACGTCTTTTGTTCTCGCACAGCTTTTTTAGACGAAACCGGAGTCGTTTTGAAGTCAAAATTCGACACCATGGCGTTTTCCTTTGACCACTTGCCTATTGAGTGCAAGGTTGCGATCCGCTGTACTTTTGATTGGATTCTCGCCAGTTCGGATCTGGCTGCTTTGGCCCTGGACTTGGCTTGGAGTGCAGTCCGGAAAGCAGCCTCCTTCATGGAGCAACCTACAAGCGTGGATAAGCCATATGCGAGAGCCAGCGTGGCCACGAACATAAACATTGAAGCCAAAACAGTCGAAGCCAGTTGGGTCGACTTTTTCTTTCGCCTGACAATTGGGCGACGGCGCCTTGCCCTCTGCGCGTAGACTGGGGCCGCGCTCATGACACCCTCCGAAGCGCTCGCAGTTTTGCGCTCCTTGCTTTTGGGTTTGCCGCCACTTCCTGTGCGCTAGGCACCAGTGGCTTTTTGAAGACGAGTTCAAATTCGTCAGTTTCGGCCATGGCCTTGAAAGATTTCTTGACTGCACGGTCCTCTCCACTGTGATAGCTGAGGACGCACATCACTCCCCCGTTCTTCAGGACTCTAGCAATGTGCTTCAGGGCTTCGTCCAGTTCGTCCAGCTCTTGGTTCACATGTATCCTCACAGCTTGAAACGTGCGGGTCGCAGGGTGGATCCGCTTGTCCCTTTTTGCCGCGGGGATTGCCGCGTGCACACACTCGACCAGGTCTGTCGTGGTGGCGAGGGGGCGTGTTTTTCGCCGCTCAACGATGACAGCGGCAATCCTTCGTGCCCAGCGTTCGTCGCCAAGTGTGAACAGGACATCCTCGATCTCCTTTGGAGCAGCCCGATTGAGCCATGCGCTTGCAGGCTCACCTCTAGACCGGTCCATCCGCAGATCAAGAGGCCCCTCGCGCAAGAAACTGATCCCATAAGACGGATCCTCTATGTGAACGTTGCTCAACCCGAGGTCGAGCAGCACTGCGTCAGCGACCATGTTCTTCCCAGCCTCTTGGGCCACCATCGCGAGCTTCTCTGGAAGGTCTCTATAATCCGAAT
>JAEURO010000022.1:292-20357 GCA_016788345.1 Chthonomonadaceae bacterium | reverse complement strand
TATCGCATCGGTGGCTGGAAGCGCTCGGACGGCGGGGTCGTCCACGCCATGCTCTGGAAGAAGGTTGGAAGCGACTGGCAGATCGAAACAATCAACGACCCCGACCATGTGCTCGACGACAGGATCACTTGGATCGCGGACATCAACGACAACGGGGTCTGCGTGGGTCGAATCGAAAACTCTAACTCAGTTCCACAGGGCAACGAGTACATTGATGCCACTGAACAGGGCGGCCTGTTCCTCTACGACCCCTCGGACAAGGTTCGCCGCATCAACCTGACCGGGCTTGAGTTTGCCGTTCCGGCCCGGATCAACAACAACAAGGAAATTCTGGTCAACCGGGTTGAAAACTATGTCCCCTTAGTCAGCTTTGTGATTCCTCCAGACCCCAACAACGCGGCTATAAGGGGCTGCAACGTCAGCGTTCGCAACCTGGTCGTACCAGCAGAATACGTCCCGACCACGGTCTACGACTTTCGGGACGACCGTCGCTGGACAGGTGCGGCCAGCATTGGCGCGAACTCCGACGGCCACATCAGCAAGGTGTCGACCACGGTGACACACCCGACTTTCACCTCGGTCATCGTCACCGGCCTGACTTATGTAAACGGCACTTCGGAGTCCGGCATGTACAGCCTCGACGGCCAGGCCGCTGAGTTCCAATTCACGGGCACGGGCGAGCACTCGATCGAAGTCCGGGTGCAAGACAGCGGCGCAATGAGCGGATACCAGCTCTACGGGATAGTCCGTGCGATGACCACTGGCGCATACAAAGTCAATACAAAACTGTGGCGATGGCAGTTTGGAAGTTTTGACAATGAAACCGGTGACCAAGTGTTCGGATCAGATTCATTCACCAGCGACATTGGTACAAATAACGGGTTAGACTTTATTCACAACTGGGGTGGGGGAGACAAAGAATACAGAGCAAAAATGGTGTTCACACCACCGACTTTCTCCTCTGGGACTCCCACGGTCCAGGTCGAAAGGATCGCCTTCGCCCGAGTGTCCTAGCAGGATTCAAGCCTCAAGCCCTTAGTTTGAATCTCTGCCAATTGAGCCAATACAAGGGCAAACCCGTGCGTAGATGGCCTTAGACCGTCTTGATCTCGATATCGACGCCGCTCGGCAAGTCAAGCCGCATGAGGGCGTCGATGGTCTTGTTGGTCGGTTCTTTGATGTCGATGAGCCGGTTGTGGAGGCGGAGCTCGAAGTGCTCCATTGATTCCTTGTCGATGTGGGCGCCCCGTATGACGCAGAACTTGCGGATCTTTGTAGGCAATGGCACGGGGCCGCTGATGCGGGCTCCGGTCCTCTTGGCAGAATCGACGATCTTCTCGGCGCTCTGGTCGAGCGTGCGATGGTCATAGGCGCGGACGCGGATACGGATTGTGGGTGTTCCTGACATCTTTCCTTCACTTGTTGGAAATTTCAGCCCGCTTACCCTAGCGAGGCTCCACCTCCCAACGGTTAATAGGATACCATGCCGGCTTGGCCCCAGTCCGGATCGAGGCCCATTGCCATATTAACTACCGTACCCTGAGCGACACAAATTGCCCGGAAGCAAAAAGAAGTTTCTTGCACTTGGAAGGTATTTATTCAGGCTTGGACGGCCTCCTTACGAGTGCTGCGGCACTATGGGAACCTAATATGAGAAGATCGTTCGCGCTCGCATTCTTAACACTTTTGGCCTTGGCGTCATTCGCTCAGTACAAACACGACTGGACACGGTACACCGACGGCCCGACTCATCAGACCGAAGGTTCAACCATGGCGGACACCGATCCGAACGGCAACATATACACACTTGGAACGACGGCAGTCGATGGTTCCGGTATAGGGGCAGATTTCATAGTCACAAAACGCGATAAATTCGGAACCTTAATTTGGTCGACCGGGATCAATGGAGACGGAAACAGCCAAGACATAGCTGCTGACTTAGTCTACAAGGCGGGATTTGTTTACATCTGTGGGAGGGTGACCAGACCGACGAACTGGTACGCCGACTCCGATTTTTACACTTTGAAAATCGATAGTACGACAGGATCGACACAATGGTCCAGATACTACTCCGGCACATTTCAAAGCGGTTTAGAAAGTAGTATCGATGGGGCCCGGGCCCTGGCTGTAGACAACTTAGGAAACGTGTTTGTCACTGGTTTCACTTGGGAATGGGACTACTTCTTTTCTAATGCCGATTACCGAACAATCAAGTACTCTCCAGAAGGTGCCCTCTTGTGGTCGAAACGCTATCACGGGGGAGCGA
The DNA here is from genome assembly GCA_016788345.1 of Chthonomonadaceae bacterium. GTDB lineage: Bacteria > Armatimonadota > Fimbriimonadia > Fimbriimonadales > Fimbriimonadaceae > JAEURO01. The sequence continues at coordinate 18,091 of JAEURO010000022.1, read as the reverse complement.
CCTACATTGCAATCAGTGACCAAGCTTACTTGATAGAAATAGGCCCTGATGGCAATCCAGTCGTATCTGGCGATTCGCCAGCACCGAACAATTCTAGCGAATGGGCGACTATCAAGTATGACGCAGATTCTGGAAACGAGATTTGGGTGCAGAGATCCTCGGCGGCGAATATCTCGATCAGGTCATGCGTGCCCACGGCCTTGAAATTTGCTCAGAACGGAGACGTGTTTGTTGCAGGGACCGCGTTTAATGATGCCACGGCGATTATCCGTTACCATGGTGCCTCTGGGTCTCCATTATGGACATGGGCAGAGCGGGTTGGACATATTGGATATGAAGATGCTTTCACACTTTCAAGTAATGACGATGCGATTGTCGGTGTCACTTACGACCCGGACGCAGACGATAGTAACCTGAATAATAACACCCGCCTTATCCGGTTTCGCGGCAATGATGGGATCAAGCTTTGGACGCGAGATTACGGCAACTCGGTTTTTGGAAACTTTGAGGGAGTGAAGGCTATCGAAGCTCTGCCAGACGGAAGAACGATTGTGGCTGGAGTTGGTCCAGAAACGCCGTATAACTCGCGGCTCTTGCTCTTGCAGTATGCTGCGGACGGAACCCTAGAGTGGAATTACACCCATACGCTAGAAAAGAAACTCTTTGAGGTCAGGCAAGTGTGGCGTGACCCATTCGGCGCCCTGATTTTGAATAGCCATGCCGCGGGCCCATCTGGTTCAACCGATATCGCAACACTTAGGTTTGCGAGCCGGAAAACACCAAAGCCATTGCCAAGTAGATAGGGGCCTGCAGCTAAATGGTGGCATGGCAAGCAATGGAGCGACTTGTTGCCGTGACTCCTTAGTTGCTCCGATGGGCATTTCAATCGAAGTCTAACAAGTCTTCCAAGAAGTTACGCTTGCGCTTTTTCCTGTAATCATCGTCATCGTCCCAGTCGCGCCGTCGATCTCTGTCGCCATCCCGCCCACGATCCTTGCGCTCGTCGCGTTGGAAGTCCTGTTGGCGTGTGAATCCAGGGGTAGGCGGTGCGGCAGAAAGTTTGTCGAGCTCCCCACGGTCCAGCCAAACTCCGCGGCAACCCGGGCAATAGTCAATCTCAACACCTTGTCGTTCAACGGGAACCATAACTTGGTCGTGGCACTTGGGGCAAAGCATCAAGCCGAATCAACAAATCTGAATCTAAGAGAGTTCCAAGCATAACAAAATACGGACCACTGCGCGTCTCTCTGTTCCATACAGCTACTTTTTTGCGAGCCACCGCGGGGGAGGATGGTGGCGTCTGTCCATTCGTCGGCTCGCCCGAATTACGTTCTAATCAATCATTCTTCATTGGCAACGCCCTGGCCCTTCAATCCCACCAACTGCCCCTTACGTTTGACGATGTTCTTATAGTCCCATTGGATTTCGCGGCTCTTGGCCAACCAAAGCTTGAGTATGACAGTGTCGACATCTTCCAGGGTCTGAAATCGAACCTCCGCAGCTTTGAAACTGCCCTCAGGCACGAGCCCATTCTCGTTGAAGGACTGCCCGCTCCAGAAGAGCAGCCTCACACAAGGTTTTAACTTGTGGTAACCAACGATAGGGTTACCCTCTAGGAACCAAACTGGACTACCATGCCAAATCTTGCTCGTGGCTCCTGGGAGCGCAGAGTCAATTTCTCGGCAAAGCAGTTCGCAGATGGTGCGATCGGCGGCGGATTGGGCTTCGTTATACTCAGAGATCGACCGATCCATAGCCAGGTGATACCTGACCTTTCTTCCGCTCATGCCATAAGAGTACGAGAACGCGCTGGTTTTCGATCGCCTTATAGGGGGCAAGGAGAGTCCTCAAGAAAAAGACGTCCAGGCGGATAAGCCTAGACGTCTTTTCCATTCATCCCGAACCTCCATTCCCCTGAGGGGAGAGGAGGATGGTATCTTACTCGTAGACCTTGGAGATCGTGCCCGCGCCGACTGTTCGGCCGCCTTCGCGGATGGCGAACTTGGAGCCTTGCTCCATGGCGATCGGGGCGATCAGGTCGACCGTCATCTTGATGTTCTCGCCCGGCATGACCATAGCGACGCCTTCGGGAAGGTTGAGCGTACCGGTAACGTCGGTCGTGCGGAAGTAGAACTGTGGCCGGTAACCGTTGGTGAACGGCGTGTGGCGCCCGCCCTCTTCTTTCGAGAGGACGTAGACCTCGGAGTCGAACTTGACGTGTGGCTTGATGGAACCTGGCTTGCAGATGACCATTCCTCGCTCGATGTCCTTTCGGTCGATGCCGCGGAGCAGGAGGCCGCAGTTGTCGCCGGCTTGGGCGCTGTCCAGCAACTTGCGGAACATTTCGATACCGGTGCAGACCGTCTTGCGGGTGTCGTGGATACCGACGATCTCGACGTCTGTGTTGACGTTCAGAGTGCCGCGCTCAACACGACCGGTGGCGACGGTGCCGCGGCCGGTGATCGTGAAGACGTCTTCGACGGCCATGAGGAACGGCTTATCGACATCGCGCTCTGGCGTCGGGATGTAGCTGTCCACTGCGTCCATGAGAGCCATGATCGATGCCACATTTGGGTCGTCGAAACTGACGGAGCCGGCTTCGACTTGGTCGAGAGCCTTGCGGGCCGAACCCTTGATGATCGGGGTCTTGTCACCGTCAAAGCCATAAGCGCTCAGGAGCTCGCGGACTTCCATCTCGACGAGTTCGATCAGCTCGGCGTCGTCTACTTGGTCGGTCTTGTTGATGTAAACAACAATGTAGGGAACGCCGACCTGCCGGGCGAGCAGGATGTGCTCCCGGGTCTGCTGCATCGGGCCGTCGGTACCAGCTACAACGAGGATCGCGCCGTCCATCTGGGCGGCGCCGGTGATCATGTTCTTGATGAAGTCAGCGTGGCCGGGACAGTCGACGTGGGCGTAGTGCCGGGTGTCGGTCTCGTATTCCTGGTGCGAAATGTTGATCGTGATGCCGCGGGCCTTTTCTTCAGGCGCCGAGTCGATGTCGTCGTACTTGCGGGCTTTTGCGAGGCCCTTGGTTTCGAGGACGCCGGTGATCGCGGCGGTCAGGGTCGTTTTTCCGTGGTCAACGTGGCCGATGGTGCCAATGTTGACGTGCGGCTTTGTTCGTTCGAATTTAGCTCTTGCCATTGGTTTTTTTCCTGTTTGTCTCTCTTCCGGTTTTTTCCGCACGTTGCAGAGCCACCAAGGTCAAATTGAACCAAGGCCGGATTTGAAAGCGCCTGGCCGTCGGCCACGCGCAGGTGTCTAGTTTGACAGGCTTTTGCTCGATGCTCTAGGCGGACTAGGGCCAGTGACTGAGCCAGGCATAACGATGTATTTCTAACATAGCTGGGGCCCTCAAAAAGAGTGAGGCACAATGAAACTCAGCACGACAGCCCTCTTGGCGATAGCATCAGTGACTGCACGATGCCAACCACAAACCGGCATCTCAGCGGATGTCTCGCACCCATGGCCAATGGACCATGCAAACGCAGCCCGCACAGGTCAATCCAAGTTTCCTGGTGCCCTTTTGGGCCAGGTCACTTGGGTCACCCGGATCGGAGGCAAAGCGTCTAGCCTTGCTTGCGACCGAGCTGGGAAGACCTACGTCGGTGTCACCTTTAACGAAAACGTGTGGTCGAACGAACTTTATGCGAGCGCTCTCAACCGTGACGGCACGGTCGCGTGGAGAGTGAAGGTCAGGCCCTACGACTGGGGCGCCGGCCAAAGCGTTTTTTCTGGCCCCGCATTAACCATTAAGGGCTCGGTGTACATGAATTCTGGATTTGGCGAACTTCTCAAATTTACGCAATCCGGCGACTTGGTACAAACCATTTCTGGGAACTCACTCGCCGCGAACGACACGACACCCGCCCCTCTGCCAAACCTTGACGTTGTGCATTTCCAAGTGACCCAGTTGAAGAGGGTCAGGGCCGATGGATCGGTCGTTTGGAGCAGTGGCGCGACGTCTCAGACTGATCCGGCGGTCTCTCATTTCGGAGACGTCGCATTGGGAGGAGTGCGCTCAACCGAACCGCACGGCTCGCGAGATGTCACATTTTTCAACCCAGATGGCAGCCTCAAGTGGTCGTTCAATTCGACTTTCGGCACTCGCACACAAGTTTGCTTTGGCCCCGACCGAACTCTATTTGCCAACGTTGCCGGCACGACCGCATACAATCCCGATGGGACGGTCAAGTGGCGGGTCGGAGTTGGAGGGTTCTGTGTGGCATTGGACGGACGCGGCCGGGCGCTTGTGCCCCAGGGACGCACCATCACTGCTCTGAACAAGGACACTGGAGCGACTGTCTGGACGGCGGTGCTGCCCTTCCCTGGATCAATTGTGGGGGGTGTCTCGATCGATAGCGGGAATAGGATTTATGTCACTTCGACAGACGGGTTTGTGGCCTGCCTCGACTCTGATGGCGGGCTCGTCTGGAACACAAAAGTTTGCGATGTATTTACCAGTCAACCAGCTATCGGTACAGACACGTGCGTAATGGCTGCAGGGAAAAACGGCTTTTTTGAATATAACGTTTACAGGATCGATTGACCACTATGAAACACTTTGCATTTATGGCACTGTTGACTTCCCAATCTCTTTTGGCGCATGCACAATGGTCCACCTATCACGGAAACAACCAACGAAACGGTCTGACGACTCTCGTCGCCCCGACTAACCCTCGAATCCTATGGTCTCATAATGTTGGCGGCCCGGTGTTGTCCTCGCCAGTAATCGCTCCAGATGGCTCGATTATTGTCGGGGCATCCTGGCAAGAGACTAAGCATCCAACATTAAACATTGTCGCGGTGCGCCCAGATGGCACACTAAAGTGGAAACATACACTCCCATGGATCGAGGATGCGACAATGTCTACGCCGGTCGTAGGCAGTGATGGACGTGTTTACGCCGGAACTCCGTCGGGCACGCTCATCTGCCTCGACAGCAATGGAAACGAGGTTTGGCGATACCAGACTCCGTCACCAATCCAGTCCCATATTCTGCTTACACAGGGTCAATACCTCTATTTGCAGCACCAGGGCAAGCTCATGTCCTGGACTACAGACGGCCAAAAGAGGTGGGAATACGATCTTGGATATGACATACCTGGCGGCCCGACCGAAACCCTAGACGGAAACATATTAGCCATAGGAATCGGCGTTCATTGCGTCAATCCAGCGGGCCAGCAAGTTTGGCATACGACTGTTTCGGGTACTGCCGCTCCGGTCGCGGTCTCACCAAATGGCGATGTGATTGTCGGAGGAAGCACTGTCACGGCGCTAAATCCCACTTCTGGAGCGGTGAAATGGTCGGCATCAATTACGGCCTATGGAACTTATGGGTCACCCGCCATCGATGGACAGGGGAATATCTATTATGGCTTTGACTACAATCTTTACAAGATTGGCCCATCCGGCAATGTTCTGGCTCAACGCTACATTGACGACCCTAATTCGTTCTACCTAGGTCACACGGTCGGCTCCCCACTCATCGATGGAGCAGGGCGACTGTTTTGGGGCTTAGGAAATGGCAAACGCTCTGCAGTTGCCTTCGAAAAACGAGTGGTGGTCCTAAACAGTTCATTGCAGCAGGTCGCCAAGGTTGATCTTCCTGAAATTCCCTTCACGTCAAACCCAGCGATATCAAGCGGCGGGCAAGTTTACATCGGGTGTTTGGACGGTAAGCTCTATGCATTGGGACTGTAGAGCCTCATCGCTTTCGCCGATCTGACAGTTAGGTTGGTGCAAAAGCAACTCGACTCTGTAAGAGGGGTGGCGCGCAAAGTTCTTGCGCGCCACCATCAGTCCCCACATGCTAAGGGGTGACTATCCAATTCGCCCGGTCTGTCTCTTGACACCAGAGGATGGCCGAGCTTGGACCGGTCTGTCTCACACGGTAGCGGGCGCGAAGAGCACCATCCGAACTTCTGAGGAAATTCGATATGGGGCCGGTCGCGGTTAAGGTGTTCAATACAAAGGAGGTGTTCGTCCCTGTGGTCAGAACGTTGGTTGTGTCCCAGTTGTTTGTCGACCAGTTCCAGAGATCCAAAGTCAAAGAGAACACTCCAGAGCTTTGCATCCTCGAGCGGAACTCTAGCTTGAGGCCGCTTGCTGACGTGACTGGGGCCGATCCATCGATCTGGACGGTCACCGGCGCGACTTGTTGGTTCGGGACGATGAACTTGCAGATGCGTAGCACGTTTCCGTCATCCGCCGAAAGGCTGGCTACATTGCCAGTGTTGACCTGCCCTAGGTTCACAGTGAAGCTGGACGGGGCCACCACTATCTGTGAGGGGAGGATCGTCAGGTTGGTCTCCGCATAAGCTCCGGTCACGTGTTGGGTGCCGAGTTGGGCTGTGATCTTCGCCACTTGGGGAGTGGCAACAACCGCGGTCCCCGCCACATATGCGCCACTCGATTGTCCAGGGAGGATCGAGACCCCGCTCGGGAGTCCGAGGATGTCCGGCCTGTCGGTCGAGAGCGCAATGTTGACCAGACTGTCGACCGTCCGATCGACAATGACCCCACCGCCGCCGGCATTGCCTCCGACAATCGGATTGGGGCTGTAGCTGACAGAAACGACGCCTAGATGCTTGACGGTCAGGGTCGGCTCCCAGAATTGTCCGTAGGGATCCCAGACCCGGAACCCGGCGGTCGAGTCGGTAGGCACGTAGAAGGTCGTGATCGGGTTCGTCCCGTTCGTCGACCCCTGGGGAATCGTAAAAGCGGTCGGAGCCGTCGCAATCGCGGGCGTTCCGATGTCCACCTGGAACGGGAACCCGCTGGCCGGAGCCGCCCGGTTCAGGGTCACGCGGATCGCAGACGGCTGGGTGTTCCAGACCGGATTGGGAGTGATCGCGACCGACGACACAAAAACAGGGAGGCGGTTAAAGCTCTCTTGCCATCCGCTTCCAGGGCCAGAGGCCTGGATGCTGACGACCCGGTTGACTGGAGTCAGGTTAGTGTCGACCGAGAAGAAGCCAACTGTGCTACCAGCATTGATCGTCACACTTGCAGGAGTTGTCGTACCCGTGTCGTTATCAACGAGGTTGACCTGAAGCCCTCCGGTTGGAGCCGCCCGGTTTATTGAGACCGCGAACAACGCGGGATCACCGCCCACAACGTCTACCAGCAACAAATCGTTGACCACGCATTCACGAACGATGATCGTGTCAGTGACGGGGGCCGAGCCGAGGTTTGCGGTCACAGTCACAGTGCTGTCAGCAGTGACAATGTTCGTGTCAATTTGAACGTTCGCGCCAGTCACACCTCCTGGGAAGTGCACGACTTGAGTTGGAATGGCCGCCAAGTTGTTCGATGTGATGGGAATGTCGATGCCTCCGGTAGGAGCCTGTCGACTGAGCGTGATGTGCGCCGTCGTGGTATTGCCTCCCGTGACTTCGGTCGAGGCAAACGAAATTGCTGTCGTCTGCGGCGGGCCGGTGAAGAGGGACATGCGCCATATACCGCGGCCAAAAGTAGAGGCGTAGAGGATGTTGTCGCTGACTTCAAGGTGGTAAACCATGCAATTCGGCAAGCCAAGCGCCTCGCTGACGGAATACCAATCCGTGCCGCGGTTGCGTGTGTAGAACACGCCGAGATCCGTGGCCGCGTACCAAGTCGAGGTCGGGTCGTAGGGGTCGCGTTCGATCCAGTTCACACCGATGCCGGGCAATGAGTTCTGGCCTGTGCCGCTTCGGTCGATGTAACTCGGGCTGCCGGAGGTCGCGTTCAGGACTTCCCACACGGCGCCGGAAGTACCTGGCCCAGTGTCGACACCGCCAATTGAGACGAGCAAGTCGTCAGGATCGCTCGGGTGTTGTTTGATTGACGAGACCACTCCGACAAAGTCGTGAAGGAGAGGCATGCCGGTGCTCGGCGTCAAGCTCCCGAACAGACGACCCCGGTTGGTGGCAACGAAGCATCCGGGGCCAGTGACGGCCCTGATCGCTGTGCAGTATTCAGTAAATCCTGTTTGGCTAAAGTCGGCGCCGCCGATGCCTTTTGTCCACACTCCTGAGCCTGTGCTGAGGTCGAACTCGTACAGGGTTTCGCCCGCAAGGTAGATGGCGCCACTGTCTCCCGGAACCTCGCTCCATGGGCTTGCGAACGCGAAGTCTTCAGTCATGAGGGTCGAAGTCGAGTAGGACGCTGAGCTCACCCAGGAGTTTTGGGTGGCTCTAAGGTCGAGTGTCGTTTGGTCTTCTCCCCGTTGCGAACTCACATATTGGAGCAATGTGTTTGTGTCATCGATCGCGCACCACATGCCGTCGCCGCCGCTGACGCTGTTCCAATTGTTGACACTCGCGCCCCAAGCGCAGCCCAAATGCCACATACCAGTAAGCGAAAAATCCGGGTTGTTGCTAGCGTCCGGGTGCGGGGAGTTAAAGACGTGCTCGGTCAGATCGAGCGCGGCGTTCCTGCTTGTAAAAACGAACCCAAACCCCGAGACATAACTCATTTGCCAGACTCCACCGTCATTTGCGATCAGTGCGGTGCTCTTTACAGTCGGGTGCTGAGCAATGCCGTGATAGTCTGCGTGGACATTGCGAGTTTGTCCGCTGACGCCATTGATCCACGACCAGTTCGTGCTACCCTGGGGATTGACAAGGGCAAATAGGTCGACCATTCCTAGAAGAAGGATGTCGTTCCCGGTTCCAGCAGACGACGTATTGATCACGTCGAACAAGTAGTTGTACGTGCATTGGCGTGTGTCGTCGCCGGGATCACCTGTGATCGTATTCAGGTTGCCCATGATGCTCGTCCAATTGTCTCCATTGTCGGTGCTCTTGTAAACCAGCGCCACATCCTTACTTATTGCCACATAGGCATAAACGACGTCTCGGTGGGTCTTGCTTGCGGCGACTACAGTCATTCCGCTGGAAGGAAGGAACACCGTCGACCAAGTCGCTCCACCATCCGAACTCCTCTTCACGACTCCGCCGTCTCCGGCTCCAGCATAGATCCAACGCTCGTTGTTGACCCTGATTCCGGAGGTCAGTTTCGTATAGCCGGAACTGTCAAAGTTTGAAATGACTCGTGTCCACGTGTTACCAAAGTCCGTCGATCGCCAAACTCCCGTACCGCTCGTGTCCCCTGTCCCGCGGCCCGCGGTCACGAGAATATTGCCCGTGTCGTCGGGGTCGATCAGGATGTCGCTGACCTCGCACCCTTGGAGCTCGGTCACGAGTTCTTGCGTCCACGTCGAGCCACCGTTGGTGCTCCGCATGAGACCCATGCCGTATCCCCACCAGCCTGGATAGTCGCCGGTGGCCACGTACATGCGGTTGACGTTTGTCGGGTCGATCTCGATGTCGCTTGTGTACGTGTAGTCCCAAAAGTCGCTCTTGGTGACAAAGGTCGAACCGTTGTTGGTGGTCTGCATGAGGCCCCCGGTCGCGCCGCCGACCCACCAGTCGTTCGCAGGGTCGGTCGGGCTATATTGGACGGCATTGACCCTGCCTGTCACAGGCCCAAACTGGGCGCTAGTCGTCCCGTCAAGGTTGTTGGGCCCGATATGCTGCCAAGACGTTCCGATGAACGCGGGGCTTGGATCAGGGGCCATTTCTCGCTTGTGCTTGGCGGCTGCCTGGTACTGAGACACGTCGACGATCCCGTCATCTCCTCCTCTCATCATGAGCAAGTGGCCCCTCATGCCATAGAACTCGCTCTGCTCCTCGCACCATTCTTCGATCCTTTCATCGAATTTTCCAGCCTTCTTCATGGCGGTTTCATAGGCCCTGACTTCTCGCAGATAGCTTTGAATAGACTGAGCCGACATCATATCGGCTGGGGCACTGGGCTTTTGGCAGACTTGCCCTGTTCCAGGGAGGACGAGCATTGCGAGTGCAGATGTAGTCATAAGGCTCCACTAGTGCCATTTTAGGCACATACAGCCATATTGTCCACTTTGAGCGCAAACTGATCGCAAAGCGTTTGAAATCGGGTTTCTTGCTGGCTTCAGATTGTCAGGTCGATCCGGCGCCTCAGTCGGCTTAAGAGGAAGCCGGCCAAGAGTTTCGTCCTATTGAAGAACCCTTTTGGCGGGTCTATGACCCCCGAAAGTTCTGGGCACCTGGCCACAAGCTCTTCGAGCCTAGACTCCACGATGCTGGACTCCAACTCGAACCGTCCATGCCAGGCACACACGAAACATTCAAGTGCTTCGAGCGAATTGAGTGTCTGGCAAACAGGACACACCTTGAGCCTCTCGGCAATATGGCTCCTCGAAAAGGATTCCAATAGATTTGGCCAGGGTGACTTCATGACAGACATGTTTTTCATTGGTCGGAGAAGACTTGGTCTTCAGGCAAAAAGTGTGGAACAAGTGTGATTGGGGCTCCAGAAGCATATGTTTGGATTGGTCGGATACTTGATGGCAGACTTTGCTATCGCCTGTGTGGTCACTGTTGTCGTGGCCATGTTCCGTCCTATCAAGCAGCAAGACGATTGGAAAGCGTGGAAAGTCATAGTCGGCAGCATGATCGTCGTAGGGGTCATACCCTACGGATATGTGGAAGTTATGACAAAGATAAATGGACAAAAACTTGCTCCTGGAGTCCAATCAGCCCTTGATGAGGCAGAGATCCAAGGCAAGCTCCAGTTCTTCAAAGTCATTTGGGCCAATGAAAAAATGGCCCACGTGATCGCTGTCTCGACAGACCAGAACGAGTTTGGAATGCCCGAAAGGATGATCATGGAAATCGACCTTAAGCCGGGTAAGAAGGAGTGGGAAGCCGACGCCTACTCGATTATCAGTTCCTTTAAGCGCCAGCGGGACGCGACGACAATGCCTCCTTACTGGTAGCCAGTGTCCCAATAGGGCCAGCGCGAAAATCCGCCAAAATGCCGTATGACTCTACGTGAGGTCCTCCACGCCCACGTTCCGACGCTGACGCCGGACAGCACAGTCCGTGACGCGGTTGATAAACTAGATATATACCAGTTTCCTGGCTTAATCCTGCTTAATACCGATTTGTTCCCGATCGCTGTAGTCACCGAAGGAGACATTTGCAGAGCTGCCCAGCAGCATGACAGCCTGGCCGCGCTTCGCGATGAGCCGGTCATCCAATTTGCAACTCCCGACCCGACTACGGCAAGTCCAAGTATGGAGATTAGTGATGCGCTCCACCTCATGTTTAGTCAGGGAATCACGATCCTCCCGATCGTGGACATGGGCGTTTTTTGTGGACTTGTCTTGCGGGTTGACCTCATGCACGCCATGTTCCTCGACGCGAGGCCAGTACAAACAGGCTAGTGGACCCGGTCTTCAAAAGAACTTAAGATCACAATCTTGGACATGTTGTCAGCGGGCGATCAATTCCCTGAGTTTGCCCTCCAAGACGGTGAAGGGACTCTTGTGACGCTCAAAAGTCTTCTTGGGTCGTCATTCGTCATGTACTTCTATCCAAAAGACGACACGAGCGGATGTACTGTCGAAGCTTGCCAGTTTAATGAGACCCTTCCAAACTTTGGGGACATCAAGGTAATCGGCGTATCACCGGATCCGGTCAAGAGCCACCAAAAGTTTGCGACCAAGTTCGATCTTCAATTCACTCTTCTGTCAGATCCTGACAAGTCTCTTTGCCAGTCGGTGGGAGTATGGGTCGAAAAATCCATGTATGGGAAAAAGTACATGGGTGTCGAAAGAACATCGTTTCTGGTTGGGCAAGATGGTGTAGTGATTCATGTGTGGAACAAAGTCAAGCCCGATGGCCATGCGGCCGAAGTCCTAACCCGGGCAAAACAATGACTCGAGTCACCGTTCCCGATATCCTTGAGCTCAAGAGATCAAAGCAAAAAATCGTCTGCCTGACTGCGTATGACGACTTTGGAGCCAGAATGGTGGATCAGTCAGGTGCCGAGATCCTTCTTGTTGGCGACAGCCTCGGAAGTGTCATCCAGGGTTCTGCAAACACTACAGGGGTGAGCCTTGCGGATGTGGCTTACCATGTCCGGTGCGTGCGTACAGGCGTTCGGAGGGCCCTGATAGTTGCCGACCTCCCCATGGGTTCGTACGGATCAAGTGTCGCACAAGCTGTAGACAGTTCGGTGCAACTCGTAAGGGCTGGTGCGTGTGCGGTCAAGATCGAAGGCACCTATTGCGATGAGATACGGGCGATCATAAAAGCTGGCATTCCAGTCATGGGACATCTGGGCTTGACCCCCCAGTCAGTCCATGTCTTTGGTGGGCACAAAGTTCAAGGCCGAAGTGGCCCGGATAAGCTCATTGAGCAAGCCTTGCAAATTCAAGAAGCGGGCGTTTTCGGCATAGTTTTGGAACTAGTCACTTCATCCAGCGCAAAGTCAGTGTCAGAAGAGCTGAAAGTTCCAACAATCGGAATTGGATCGGGCCCACATTGCGACGGACAAGTGCAGGTGCTCCACGATGTCTTAGGCATGGGTGTCAGGCAGTTCAAGCACGCCAAAGTCTATGTTGACTGCAAATCCCTAGTTTCACAAGCGCTCCAAAGTTATGTGTCTGAGGTTAAGTCTGGTGAGTTTCCTGGTGAGGACAACTCCTTTTGATCGTCGTCCGGACAATTAACGAACTTGCCAGTGTGTTAGGGCCAGGCGTCGAAACTGGACTGGTCACTACGATGGGGGCATTCCACGAAGGGCATCTGACATTGATGCGGTCCGCTGCCACCGAGTGCGAAAGGTCAGTTGTCTCGTTGTTCGTTAACCCTTCGCAGTTTGCCCCCGGCGAGGATCTTTCAACCTACCCTTCACAGGAGGCAACCGACATTGAATTGGCAGGTAGCGCAGGCGTAGACATCTTGTTCGCCCCATCGGTCGAAGAAATGTATAAGGACAACGTGACATGGGTCGAAGTCAACGAATTGACAGATAACTATGAAGGCAAGGCCAGGCCATCGCACTTTCGAGGAGTCGCGACAGTCGTCCTCAAACTGTTTAACCTAATAAGTCCACAAAGAGCATACTTTGGACTGAAAGACTTACAGCAGTGCGCTGTTGTGCGTCGAATGGTTGCCGACCTCAACTTGAAGATTGATCTGAGGTTCCTTGAGACAGTCCGAGAAGAAGACGGGCTTGCAATGAGTAGCCGGAACAGGTATCTCTTGCCTGCCGAGCGAGCCTTGGCAGCCCGAATCAATGGCGCGCTCGGGGTTGTCGCCCAACAAGTCAAGTCCGGCGTCAGCTTGGACGAAGCTTTAGACCTCGGCAGAGCGCATTTGGAAGAGGTCGGGATCAAACCCGATTATTTGGAATCCGTGGATTGGCACTCAATGACGGCCACAAAAATTTTGCGCGACGATTCAAGGGTCATTGTTGCAGCCAAGGTTGGTCAGGTGCGACTGCTTGACAATATCCCCTTGGTAACGCACTAGGACCGTACGTTTCTGGCTTTGGTCTTGCGCCATACTGGCCCTGCAAGACGCTATTAGTTTTGTTGGAACATAAACATGGCCAAATCTGTACAGAAAGTCAAAGCTTCTCTTAAGTTGCGCACACAAGCCCGAGAGGGGGCCTTGTCACTGAAACTCGGCACAAAACGATATGTCCTTCCTTTTGAAGTACGGCTCCTCACATCAAATGAATTCGTTTTCGTCCACGTTCCTCCCACTGCGGAAATCCTGAAGATCAATGGAAAATCAGTCGCGACTGTGACAGACCTTGCCGACGCGGAGGCCGCCGCGAAAAGTTTCCGAAAAGGTAGAAAGAAGTCCACTTCTAGGGGCACGTCTAAAGTCGAAATCCCTGGCGACGTGAAGGCAGCTTTGAGCAAGATCCCTACCGGTTATAAGTTAGCGTATAACCAAGACGGTTCTTTCAAGCTTGTTAGGACCCGCAACCGATCCAAGACTAAGTGAAGCCAACAGGCCCTCTGTTCGAACCAATAGCCTTACAGAGGGCTTTTCGCCCCCAATTCAGTGCCGCGTTAGCTCAGTGATAGAGCAACCGCCTTGTAAGCGGTAGGTCGCCAGTTTGAATCTGGCACGCGGCTCCAATTTATTTATCACCCTTTCCATCTACCGGCCCGATGCCTAAATAAATCCACCCGTAAGTCCCGTGACTTGACGAGAACTCACTTCATAGGGCATAATTCAAATCCTGTCCCGGTCTTACTGGGGCAATTGCCCAGCGAGGCCAGCCTTCGGCGAAGCGATAGACGACGAGAAAACGAGTCGAAACCGTCAAGCCTAGGGCCCTTTGCGAAAGCAAGGGGCTTTTTTGTTGATCAAGGCCCTGAAACGAACCTGAGGAACGAATGCCGACAGTCAATCAATTGGTACGGAACGGGCGAACGCCCTTGAAAGTCAAATCGAAGTCACCTGCGCTTAAGAACAATCCGTTTAGGCGCGGAGTCTGTACCATCGTCCGCACTGTAACGCCCAAGAAGCCCAACTCGGCCCTTCGAAAGGTAGCCAGGGTTCGTTTGACTAACGGCATTGAAGTCACCGCCTATATCCCAGGCGTGGGCCACAACCTCCAGGAGCACTCGGTCGTCTTGGTCCGAGGCGGGAGGGTGAAGGATCTACCCGGCGTCCGGTATCACATCGTTCGCGGTACCCAGCAGACTGCCGGTGTCACCAACCGCAAGCAGAGCCGAAGCAAATACGGAGCCAAGCGACCCAAAGCTGCCAACTAATTTTTACCATGCCACGAAAAGGACAAGTCCCGCCCCGCGTCATTCTTCCAGACCCCGTTTATGGGTCGGAACTCCTCCAAAGGTTCATCAACCGGCTTATGCTGGATGGAAAGAAGTCAAAAGCAGAGAGGATTGTTTACGGAGCCCTCAAAGCCGCTTCTGAAAAACTCGAAGTCGAGCCCCTGGAAGTGTTTGACAAGGCGATTGGCAATGTCGTTCCAACGATGGAAGTCCGGCCAAGGCGGGTTGGTGGGCAAAACTATCAGGTTCCTATGGAAGTGCGGCCAGTCCGCCGCAGAACGCTGGCGCTCCGATGGATGGTCGGCAATGCCCGAAAGAGAAGCGGCAAGAGTATGACCGAGAAACTCGCTGGCGAGTTTATGGACGCCTACAATAACACCGGCCCATCGGTCAAGAAGAAAGAAGACACGCACCGTATGGCCGACGCCAACAAGGCGTTCGCGCACTACCGGTTTTAGGTCTGACAAGGGCTTCCAGCCAGTGAGTCGCAAGCTCAATTTTGAGCGACCCTTTAGTCGGGCTCTAGCGCCATCAGCCACTTTATCGGAGTCAACTATAAGTTGGCCCACAAGCTGTCGATGCTGCTCCCCCACTCGCCCTATTCGCCGCATTTGTGGACCTCCCTCTTGTCGTCCAAGTTGAAGTTGCACTTTAGGCCGCGGCCGGGGCCACTTTCGTCGTCCGGTCTCTTGGGTCAAGTTGGGGTCGACCTTCGTCCTGTTTTCAATGACCGCTTTCAAGCTCGGCGAGCACGGCCCTGGCAATTGCAGCGACAGAGTCCAGTTTGAGCCAAGCGGCGTCCGGATTAGAGTCGGCAATCCGACGTATGCGCACTGCAAACGCAGCTTCACCAACCGTTCGTGGCCTGCCGTTCAAGTCTCTCAAGCGCTGAACCAAGTCCAACAGCGCCGATGCCAAACCGCCTTTGCCCCAGACGGCAAAGGCGGCTGCGGCGAAATCGAAGGCGACTTCAAGACTCCGTTGATCCGACCTCCGAATCGAAGCAGCGATTCCTTGGGACAGACACTGCGAAGCTTTCTTTGGGTGGCCATGGACGGCCGCGACATATCCGGCCAGAGGATCCAGAAACGTCGCCATGCCCGCAGCGTCCGAGCCTTCGGCAAAAGTCTTTGAACGCTGAATCCAGGGTTCAGCGTCGATCTCGTCGCCCCTGGTAGCCAAGACTAGTGCGGTCCCGTAGGCGGCCCTGGCAAGCACGGGGCTCGACCCCGCTGGATCGTTCTGACTAAAGTAATCGTAAGCGTCAGCATAGGCCGCCAAGGCTTCATTCCCCCGCCCCATGTGCCACAAAATGTTTCCTAACTGCGCTTGCCCCTTGCAATATCTTGACTTTTCTCCAAGGCGTGTGGCGATCTCAAGGGCTTCGTTTTGGTGCGCCAAAGCCAACTCCCAATTATTGTCAGCGATGTCAATAAAAGTCATGACCTGCAGCGTCCCTAACCTACGAGTATCGTCGTCGTCGTTGACCAGAATCCAATTTGCATGCTCCCGGACGGTGTCGCGATCGTCAATGAGTCCATGAGCGCGGATCGCGGAGGTTCGAGCTAGGGCCTCTTCTGGCATGCCCTTTGTCGCAACGATCAGTCGGTCGATGAGCCCAACAATCCAAGTCGGCTCATGGTCGATCTCTTGTCCAGAAAGCGGATGGGACAAGAATCTCGCTGCGGCTGCTGGATCGTCTTGAACCATTCGTCCGAAGGCACGCCGCAACAACTCGGTCTCGTTGAGGTTGAGAGAGAATTCAGATTCCTCCTCTCTGCTGAGACCCCGCACAAAACGTGCGTCGCCTACAAGGTCCGACCAAGCTTCTCCCCTGAGTCAGTGGGCCTTTTGTGCGACAAAGAACCTCCTTGCTGCCTCTGGGCCCCGACCAAGCCTCCCCATCGATGTGAACCAAATTGACCATGCTAGTGCGCTTTCGGGCTGGCGATCCAAAGCGGCCGACGCCCATGCCGACGCCTGGGACCATTCGCTCGTAGAACAGGCTGACTCGGCGAGTCGGACACACGATGACTCATGTACCGAGGCCCAATACTCTCGGGCCGCGGCGGCCCAATTTTCATCCCAGCCCGGCAAGAGGTCGAGCGACGTTGATTCGACCAGAGTCTTCAACACCAATTGGCGGTCGGTTGGGTCGAAAGTGTGCCGGGCATTGCGCTCGGCGTCCTGAGCCTGCCAGACATCACAGACGACGAGCCCTGGGTTCAACGCAATCTGTTGCCGGTCCGCGAGAAACGGGTCTACGTTTTCGAACGCGCGTCTGAGACCGACCAAGGCGGTGCGGATCCTGTTGCCTGCACTTGAGTAATCGATTCCGGGCCACAGAGTCTCACCGAGCTCGCGACGAGTGCATCCTGCCTCAGCGAGACATAGCTGAACCAAGACACGCCGCTCAGTTAGACCAAGATTCGCCACGGGTGCGCCGTCGCAAACGACTTGGAAACCTCCGAACAGTTGCACTTGGACGCGCATCTGTCGCGAGAGGATACTCCCTCATTCGTCGTGATCCTGGCTCTAGTGTCCGTCAGGGCCAGGATCACGACGCTTCTTTTCTGTGCTAACTCCAGGATCGGTGCTTTCGAAGCGGAAAGAGCGCCATCGAAAGTACGACCATAGAAGCCGGTTCAGGGACGATTCCTAGGTTCCAAGAGAGCGCGTCGATGTTGTCATATCCCGGCCCTGTGCCTGCCCCAAGTCCAACATAAGCGGCTGATCCTGCTGTCAAGGGAACCGCACCAATTTGTCGAAAATCCGTTTGCTACAGACTGCTGCGCGTTGTGCAAAAGGTTGCCGGCTTGGTCGTTGACTTGGTCATCCGTCTTTCGCACAACGTTGCCGACCTGATGGGCGGTGCCATTCAGAATAAAATTCGAAAAGTCGGAGAAGTCCGAATAGCAAAAGTCAGCAAACGAAGTCGCCGCTGTCAACAAAGAAATCGCGAGGAGTGTTGGCCTGTTCATTTCATCAAGAGATGAACTTTAGCATTGGTAGTCGACCGTTGGCAGATCGCAAATGTCAAGCTGTCCAGGATTTCTGGCGAGTCCGGGATCTGTTTTCAGTCAATAGAAACCCAACCTAAGGTATTGTCGAAGCCGAGCAAAGTGGTCAATCTGAGCATCAAACTGACAGTCGAGTCTCCTCCT
>JAEURO010000022.1:0-282 GCA_016788345.1 Chthonomonadaceae bacterium | reverse complement strand
AGACGGGCAAAGGGTCTGACGGAAAGCCCGTTGATGTTCGAACGACAACCGGTGGCAACGAGATTTTTGATCTCCAAGTGACCGCGATGGTCGCCGACAACGGTCAGGTCAAGTTTGGCGGGCCGTACATTCAGAAGGACGCCAAGGGACAATTTTTCTATCTTCGCTGGGGCCGGTCGGCAGGTCAATTTGGAACCTGTATCGATCGCCGCACGAAAATCTATTTGGGAACCTTGACACCAGAGGTGGTCAGCAAAGCAGTTACAAACGGCACAACTGTTC
>JAEURO010000229.1 GCA_016788345.1 Chthonomonadaceae bacterium | reverse complement strand
GCGTGTGTGCGGGTGAAGGCTCGCCTGGCTTGCCATGGGCGCCGACCAAGGACGCCAACAAGAGGACCGATCGGATCGTGAGATCGCCATGGAGCCGATGGTTCAAGCCCATACCGATGATAATGCTCGCCGGCCTAGTCGTGGCGTACTCCGTAGCAATTTGCCGGATCGTTTCCGCTGGCACATCGCAGATACTGGCGACGTTCTCAGGACGGTACTCCTCCCGCATGATCGTGTCCTCAAGGATTTGGAACACAGGTCTGCACACAACTTCGTGTCCTTGAATTTGGATCGTCCGCTCCCCTCGGAACGAAGGCTGCAGCCCCACCGGAAGCACCAAACTGTCGCTGGGAAGGACGAACCAACTTTTGCTCGACTCGTCCCAGACGACAAACTCGGAATCAGAGCCGAGGCCGACGTCTGATGCCCGAAGCCGCATGCCGTTGTCTGATCGGACAAAAGTTGTCACGTCCGTGAAGGTTTTCAGAAACTCCCAGTCAACAAGTCCCTGTTCGATGACCGTATAGCACATCGCAAGGGCCATGGCGCCGTCGGTGCCTGGACTGATTGGAACCCATAGGTCTGCCCCTTTAGCGGTCTGGGAGCAACGCGGATCGATGCAGACGATCTTGCAGTCGTTTTCCTGCTTGGCGTGCTTAGTCAAAAACTTGGCATCTGGAATCCTGGTCTGAAAAACGTTGGACGACCAAAGGATCGCGTATTTTGCGTGTGCCCAGCTCTTCGTCTCACACTCCACGCAATCGATACCGACGGTGTGCGTGAACCCCATACTGATATCTCCATTGAAGTCGTAGGCTGTGGCGAACGACATACCGAGGGTGGCCGCCATTCTCACCTGCGCCCCCTTTTGGAGGTACCCCGTTCCCACAACTTGGTTGAACAGGAGCATGTGGTCGGCACCGTGCTCAGCGATGATCCTCTTCATGTGGCCCGCCACGTGATCGAGAGCCTCGTCCCAGCTGGCTTCGCGCCACTTTCCTTCCCCCCGGGCACCAGCTCGGATTAATGGTTTCTTTACACGGTCTGGGCCATAAATCATATGTGTCATGGACATCCCGCGCAGGCATCCCCGCGGGTTGTATTCCTCACAGGGATAGTCCGCAGCCGGCTTCAGGTCAATGATCACATCATCGACGACGGTCGCCAACCACCCACATGCTCCAGTGCAATTTGGACTGTCCGTCGTCCTCACGACCCGCTCTTCGCCCGAAGGCCGAGTCGATGGATTCCTGCCTGGAACTGAGTGACGAGTGGCCATAGTCTCTTTTCTCGTGCGACCGAGTTTCTCGGCGCATACGAGAATTTTCAGTTCGTCCAAGGGTCCCAACCATGACGACGATCATGTCCTGGGCCTAATGACGGCCCTACTATGCCCACATGACCCTCATAAACCAGGCAGCGAAAGGACGCTCAAGTGCGCGAAGCATGGCTGAGCAGGCTAGGCTATCCTCGTGTGCAAAGGTTTCCGTGTACCGGCCGTTCTTCATCTGTGGAACGCTGACCGTGCTCACAGCTGGATGCCTTCTTGGAGCACTCGCGCTTTGGGGTCTCTCCATGCAGGGCAACTACCTTGCGAGTGCATGGACGCCTTATGTCTTGGCCCATGCGAACTCACAGCTCTATGGATGGGTCGGCTTTTTTGTCATCGGGTTCTCGTTGCAGCACCATGCTCCAACAGTGGCCAAACAAGGACTGTTCAATGTCCTCGCCTGGGCGACATTGATATTGATGGGGGCGGGGATCCTTTTGCGTTTTCTGGCCGAACCCTTCTCACGCAACGGATCGCCAGGTTGGGTGGCCGTTGGTGTCGTCTCGGCTTGCATACAAGCCCTTGCAGTCCTTCTGTTTGTCGCGAACACCACTTTGACTCGTTATCGGCCAACAGAAGCAGACGGCTCGGGACTGCTCCAGGTCGCTGGAAAGCCGTCACGGATGAAAAAGCCTACCTGGCAGACTTCTTTTGTCTTCTTGTCCCTTTTCTTTTTCGTCTCCGTGGCGATTATCGAACCCATCGCCTTTGCACTGTCACACCGGACAGACAGCGTGTCCAACCTTTCGTTCGTGGCTGAATGGCTTGTTCCCCTCCGCGAGGCGCAGTTTCTTGGGTTTGTCGCTTCAATGGTTTTTGGAGTCGGACTCTCAAAGTTCTCTGAATGCATGGATTTCGAAGCTCCTTCCAGGCAGCTAGGACTGGCCGGATTCTGGTTCTGGACATGTGGCCTGGCTTGTCGAATCTTTGGATGGCTGCATTATTTCAGAAACGACATGCAGCCAAATGCGGGAACTGCGTATTTCGTGGGCGGAATCCTCCTTTGCGCAGGCGCATGCCTCGTCGTCGCTTCCTCTGGCGTGCTCCGACGTTCGACCACACAATATAAGCGAAAGCCCATCCTACGGTCGATGAAGTTCATACGGGCGGCAATGGCATGGCTTCTCGTCGCCGGAACGATGATGGTCGCAGAGCCGTTCGTGCTAGGATTGATGTCTCAGCCCTTCTCACATGCCTATACAGGCGCGATCCGCCACGCGGTGACAGTCGGGTTCATCTCCCAATCGATCATTGGGTTCAGCTCTCGTATTGTCCCCAACATTATCGGCGTGGAGGACAGCTCATTGCCCAGGCTTTGGCCGACGACGTCAAGCTTCGGCGTTCCCTTTTTCTTTTCGTCTTTGTCCCCTTTAGGATTCAGCAGAGCTCCCCAGTCTTGCGGCGTGCTCGACGAAAAGCAGCCTGCCGAAGCTAGGACGCCGATCGA
>JAEURO010000228.1 GCA_016788345.1 Chthonomonadaceae bacterium | reverse complement strand
ATAGCCTTGATTAGCCCTCAAGGGCAATGAAGTGGCCCTGCTAGTGACGTCTAGCAGGGCCACAGCAAGTCGTAGTCTCTTTAGACGGCTGCGAGCTTCTTTGCTTTCTCGTTCACATCGTCCAAGCCACCGCAGTAGAGGAACGCCTGTTCTGGAATGTGATCCAAGTTTCCAGCGCAAAGCTCTTTAAATGCGGCGACAGTCTCGTCGATCGAAACGTACCGGCCAGGATTGCCAGTGAACTGTTCTGCGACAAAGTTGGGCTGTGAGAAGAACCGTTCGACTTTTCGAGCACGTCCGACCAGGGTCTTGTCATCGTCGCTGAGCTCGTCGATTCCGAGGATCGCAATGATGTCCTGCAATTCTCGATATCTCTGAAGAGTCGACTGAACCTGTCGGGCGACCGCATAGTGATCCTCACCGACAATGCGTGGGTCAAGGTTCTTGGACGTCGAGGCCAGCGGGTCGACAGCGGGGTAGAGACCCTTCGAAGCGATGCCTCGGTCGAGATAGACGTAGGCGTCAAGGTGGCTGAATGTCGTGGCAGGAGCCGGGTCGGAAGGGTCGTCCGCAGGGACATAGACTGCCTGGACCGAGGTGACCGATCCCTTGTTAGTCGAAGTGATCCGCTCCTGCAGGAGGCCCATTTCATTAGCCAAGGTCGGCTGATAACCAACCGCAGAAGGCATGCGTCCCAAGAGTGCCGAGACCTCTGAACCAGCTTGGACGAACCTGAAAATATTGTCGATGAAGATTAGGACGTCCGTGCCAACTTCGTCGCGGAAGTACTCGGCCATTGTCAGAGCGGTCAAAGCGACCCGGAGCCGGGCTCCTGGTGGCTCGTTCATCTGGCCAAAGACCATAGCAGTCTTGTCAATGACGCGCTTGGTCTCGCCGCTGGCGTCCTTGAACGTCGTCTCTTTCATTTCTCGCCAGAGGTCGTTCCCTTCGCGAGTCCGCTCACCTACACCTGCGAACATCGACACGCCCGATGCCTCGACCGCGATGTTCCGGATCAGCTCTTGTATCAAAACTGTCTTGCCCAGTCCAGCGCCGCCAAACAGGCCAATCTTTCCACCCTTGTTAAATGGGATCAGGAGGTCAACAACTTTGAGTCCAGTCTGAAGAAGTTCAACTTTGACACTTTGTTGGGCGAAATTGGGAGGAGTCCGGTGGATAGGCAGCTTGACCTCAGCATTGACGTCGCCCGCGTTATCGATGGGCTTGCCAAGCAGGTTGAACACCCGTCCAAGCGTGCATTCGCCCACAGGGACTGTGATCGGGCCCCCGAGGTCATGGGCCTTGAGGCCGCGGACAAGACCATCGGTGCTGGAGAGGGCCACGCATCGGACCATGTCGTCACCCAGGTGCTGGGCAACCTCGCAAGTCAGGTCAATACCCTGCTTTTCGTCTTTGATCTCGATCGCGTTGTAAATTTCGGGAAGTTGGCCGGTGGAGAACCGGCAGTCGACGACTGGGCCGGTGACTTGGACGACTGTGCCTGCTGATGCCATGTGTCAGTGATTCCTCTTCTCGGAGTGGGGAGAAAACGAAGTATACCGGTGGGGCTCCCTCGAACCTAGTCCCTTGGTCAAGGCCAACATGAGCCTCCTAGGCAACCTCGCTCCAGATCAACTAGTTTTCAGACAAGATTCAAGACGTCCGTGTCTGACCTCACCATGGACACAGCAGCGTGCTCGATCCGTCGATCATAAGACTCTGGCCCTTGACCATCGACATCGATGTCTAAGAGTGATGTCGTGATCGTCCGAACCCCCATAAGTTTTGTCAGGATATTCTCTAGGTTATAGAGCTCTTGGCGTCCCTGATCTCTCAAATCATCAATCATTTTGAGAAGAATTTCCCTCACGGTTTCGCTGTCGGACCGACTTGCATCCTTAATTTGCATGAAGAGTTCGTTATCTGAGAAAGCGTCATGCGTAAGAACCATGCGAACTTTGCAATAGCGGTTGCTGCTTTTTGGACTTGGAAAGTTATGACCAGGCTCACTGGCAACATTTTCAAACTCTTCAATGTTCCACTGCGCCCCCGCGACTGCCCTGACCTCGGCAAAGAGCTGACCAGGAACGTCCAAAGTCCGCATCTCGATAATGGCCCGGAACAAACAGCCTCGGTTTCTGTAAGGATAGGCCTCCACCGACACATTTGTATCTTCACAGTCAGTTTTAGCAACCTTTTCACAGGGGATAAACCGCACCTCGTCGTTCACCTTTCGTTCTTGCTCTGGCCCCCCCTCTTTGGGAGCCGCAGAATTTGCCAGGCACGTTTTTAGCTGCCAAACCAGGAGTTTCCTGGTAAATAGGTGAAGATCGGGCCCCTGATTGTTAGACACAGTCTCTAGAGCATCGTTCCATGAGCTTCCTCGAAGCAAATCTTTCTCGGCAAAACTCTGAAAATGTTTGAAGTATTCAATTTCGTCGCTTTTTGAAGTCACACACTGAAGGAACCCTGTTGAAATAAGACTCTTAGAAACTACACTTATGTGCTCAACAGACACACCAAGTTCATAGAAAAGATGCTTAAGGACTTGTTCCAAACAGCCAGGCTTGTTCGGCGAATTATAACGTATCATAAACCTACGTTTGTCCGAAACCGCAACAGACTCGGTGCCATAATGCACGTTAGTGTCCATCTCGCGGGACAGTTTCTTCAAGAAAAATTCGACGACTTCACCAACTCCCTTGGGAGTATTGACACAGAAGATCCTTCGCCGAGTCGTCTGGCATTCTTTCAATGTAGTGACGGTTCGGCTTTTTGCGCCAGGATGCGGTTGCT
>JAEURO010000227.1 GCA_016788345.1 Chthonomonadaceae bacterium | reverse complement strand
CTTGGGCTGCCTGCAAGAGCATGTTGGTGCACTCCTTAAGCAACGTGTTCCTGGGGACGCCCATCGGCCAAGTGTCAAGCCAATCGAAAAAGAACCAAAAGGGCTCACTACCAGAAGGATCAGGGAAGTTAGCGAGAATATTGGACGCCCAAGCGCGGTTTCTCACCAAATCAGATGGGGCGACTTCGTCATAGAGGACTTGGTCCATAAGCATGAGGATCCAAAAGAGGCTAAATGGCGGAATGACCTGCTGGACTCTGCTTGGATATCGGCTCTGCGTCAGACCGGACGGGAGCAAAGACCAAGAAAACTGCTCGACAGCGTTTCGCTGCAAACGGCGGTCGCGGGACAGGAAAGAATGGAGCAGAATTTGGATCCTCGTGTCCCCGGCGTATTGAAGTTGCTCATAGTAGGGGCAGTCAAAGTAGGTTTCGCCTGCGCACAGCTTGGCAGTCCGAATCCCTGCGTCCCAGATCTTCTCTATCCAAGGGTCGTCACCTTTGAACGAAGATTCAACGCTGTAGGGATAGCCTGTTTTTTCAACTCTGATTCTTGAAAGCCTGACTGGGTTGTCGGATTGGAGTTGTAGATATCGGAACGTTCTCCACCATAAGGTTGAAAACCTATGCTCACTCGAGCCGTTCTCTTTGAGAATGAACCGATCCTGATAACCCTGGATCCTTTTGTTCCGGACATCGTTTCTGTCACCTTTATGGCCACGTTCGTCGAAAAGGGCCTCGCCATAGTTGATGGTCACAACGGTTCCGGGTTGGCCTTCAAATGTGAAGTGGGGGTATCCGGCATGAAGTTCGCCAAAGTCAAGCAAAGCCCGTTCGCCAGGATGGACGACAAGGGTTTCGCAGACTTGCCGTTCGTTCGTGTCACGATTAACGATCAGTGGGGAACCGTGCCATTCCTCAAGTTTCATTGCTGGCAGTGTCCGCGGAAGCAGGAACCAAGGAGAGTCGCCCGCAAACTCACCCCGTTCAAGCACATGGCCTACCACGTTTGGGTTGCGCCAATCATCCTCGGACGGCAATAAGTCTGAGGTGTGGATTTCACCTGGCCCGACGTCGATGTAAAACGGGCCCACCTCTCCGTGCAGCATGTCGAATTGGACATCTGTGCAACGTCGCACTTTCCAACCATTTGGTGTGGACACCCCACTTCCTTGGAGCACGAATGCGAGCCTGTGCGTGTGTTGGGCCATAGGTGCATAGCGCCCAAAGGACCACACGACCGCTTCCAGGACGTTTTCCCCAGCAACGAGGTGATGCGCCAAATCGTACTCTTCGAAAAACCAGTGTGCCAGGTCGCCTCGTTGCGGCCCCTCGCCAATGCGCTTTCCATTGAGGGTCAAGTGGTACCGTTGGTCGGCAGAGACCTTTATCGGGAAACTGCCAGAAACGTCTGGTAACGAAAACTTCCTTCGAAAACAATAGACGCCCAAATCATCGGTTGGGTGCTGGCCATAGGAAATCCATCTGGCGGTCCAGCGCAACTCTGCCATTACGCAAAGACTACCACTCCGCAAAGAACACAGTTTGAAACGCCTTGATCATGGGCTGTTTGGCGTCCTCGACAGAAACATTGGTGCCAATTTGATTGGAGAGGCTGGTCACCCCATGTTCATGGATGCCACAAGGGACAATCAGCTTGAATTCGTCCAATGGATTGTCGCAGTTGAGAGCGATGCCATGTTGGCTCACCCACTTGCGGATTTTCACTCCCATAGCTGCGATTTTTGCAGGTGGATCGTCGACCCAAACTCCGGTGTGCGGTGGAAACCTGTGGCCATTGATCCCCCACGATGTGAGCCCAACAATGACCGTTTCTTCAAGGTCACGCATCCACTTGTGAAGGTCTTGCCCGTGCCGTCTCAGGTCAAAGATGGGGTACATCACGAGCTGTCCCGGCCCATGGTACGTCACGTCTCCACCACGGTCGGTCGTGACGACGTCGATTCCTTTTTGCCGATACTCCGCTGCAGAAAGTAGCAAGTTACCTTCGTGAAAGTTGGCCCCTAGGGTCAAAACCGGCTCGTGCTCGACAAGGATAAGAGTGTCTTCATGCCCATTGAGCACATCATCGACGACCCTCCTTTGGACGTCCCACGCCGTCAGATAGTCGAGTCTTCCAAGATCGATTGTCTTCATGCACCTAGAGTAGGGTTTACGACAAGGAAGACTTTGATATCGTCAACGGGGTCCTTGAGTTCTGAGAACTTCTCATTGGTGACTTTCTCCACGACTTTTTCTGACACCAGGATGCCCCCGACCGGGGCCAGGGCTTGGACGTGGGCGGCAATGTCGATGACGTGCGTGAATTGTACATCTTCCAATTCTCCACCGACCTCGCCAGTGTGTAGGCCAATTCGGGCTCTGAACGGTGAATCGAGCCGATTCACCTTTTGGTTGAACCACGACAGCTTTGTCTGGATGTCTTTTGCAGCCATCAGGGCGTCTTCGCAGTCAGAAAACGTCAAGACGGCGCCATCTCCAGACGTCGACATAACCTGACCACCGGCATCCGCCGCACATTCGGCGAGCAGCGTGTGATACTCCCTGAAGCTCCATTCGACGGCCAGTGGATCCTGGTTGGCCTTCATCGCTGTGCTCCGGGCGATATCAATGCTGGCGACGCACCTTGCCCCTTGGTCTGCGTTGAGCAGCCGCTCAAGGAGCACGATTTCAGCAACAATCGAAGCCGGTTCGTTTCTCGTTCTTCGAGTTTCAAGTTGAGACGCGACATGCACTTTGGCACCCACCCCAGACGTCAAGCCGAACAACAGGAGAAATGTCATAAGTGACACGGGATCTCTCATGGTGTCCAATTCAGGGCTATAGCCACCTGTCAAGGCTCCGGAAAAGAGCAGTCCAGCAAGCACCAACAGTTGGCTTACGAGCGCCTTTCGAATACTTCCCGAAAAAAAGCCAGCGCATAAGAAAGCTGCGATCGTCAGGA
>JAEURO010000226.1 GCA_016788345.1 Chthonomonadaceae bacterium | reverse complement strand
CTTTCCGATCCTAGTCCCATCTGAAATCCAAGCCCGGCAGAGAACGATCTTGCCCAATTTGCCTGACCTCACGAAGTCAAGAGCGTCTGTAAACTCTTTGGTGCTCCTTTGCCAAGTTCCAACCTGGCAGACCCGGTTGTACTTTGTGTGCGCCTTTGACATGGCGACCGCTTCAGTCAAGTGGTGGCTCAGCGGTTTTTCACAGTAAGAGTCTTTGCCAGCCTGGCAAGCGTGAACAAAGTTCAGGGCGTGCCAGTGGTCCGGAGTGCCAATAATCACGGCGTCAATGTCCTTTCGATCAAGCATCCTGCGGTAGTCGCTGTACACGCTTGGGGCCCGTCCGTATTTCTTTTGGACTGTCTCGATATCTCCAGACATGCGGCTCGTGTCCACGTCGCACACGGCTGCGAACTCGACATCATCGAACTCCATAAGCGACCGCATATTTGCCGCTCCCATGCCCCCGCACCCGATCAAGCCCATGACGAGCTTGTCGTTAGGAGAATGCTTCGGTCTTGCTAGAATGCTGGGAGCGACTGAGGCGACCGCCGCGGCGCCAGCTCCTTTTAGAACCGTGCGTCGAGAGACTTGATCTGTCTTCATGGTTCAGTCATTATGCTGGGTCGACGGCAACTGCTGCAACACCTCGCAGCGATCCTGACGGTACGATGTCGGACATGCGCACGACTTACAGTTCTGGTAGCCCCTATGAGCCTGTCATCGGATTTAGTCGCGCCGTCCGTGTGGGATCGACAATTTATGTGGCTGGAACCGGCCCAATAGGAGCGGACGGAAAAACAGCGGCAGTTGGTGACCCTTCGGGCCAAGCGGAGAGGATCTGGGACATTATCTTGGCGGCGATCGAGGATCTAGGAGGTCAAAAGAGCGACGTAGTCAGGATCCGGACTTATCTGACACGTACGGAAGACTGGGAGGCCGTGGGGCGGATCCAAGGGCAACACTTTTCTGAGATCCGGCCAGCAGCAACCATGGTAGTCGCGGGTTCATTGCTAGATCCTGATTGGCTAGTCGAAATCGAGGCCGAAGCTGTGGTCGACTGATTGTCCTGAGCGTCAGGTTTCACAATCAACCGCGCTGGCCATAACTGTCATACCGTCGCACGGGTCTTGGCGATGACACTCTCAATGAATGCCGCATTGGTTGGCGTCCGTTTAAGAAGTTTGATGAGTTGGTCGGTCGCTTCATATGCCTTTTCTGTGTTGGCAAGCATCCGGTGGAGGTGGTAAACACCTTCTAGGGCATGCTTATCAAACAGGGCTTCTTCGTGACGTGTCGAGGAGGCCCGGACGTCTATGGCTGGCCAGATCCTGCGCTCTGCGAGTTCGCGATCCAACACGATTTCGCTATTGCCAGTGCCTTTCAGCTCTTCAAAGATTCCTTCGTCCATCTTGCTGCCCGTTTCAATGAGGACCGACGCAATGATCGTAAGCGATCCGCCTTCTTCGATGTTACGGGCCGCGCCAAAGAAACGGCGTGGTCGGTAGAGGGCTGCGGGATCAAGGCCACCTGTGAGCGTTCTGCCTGACGGAGCAATTGTCAAGTTGGAGGCCCTAGACAGTCGGGTGATCGAGTCTAACAAGATCACAACGTCTTTTCCACACTCGACCATCCTTTTAGCCTGCTCCAAGCAGAGCTCGGTGACTCTCATGTGGTTTTCAGCAGGCTCGTCAAAGGTAGATGAAATCACCTGCCCTTTGACAGATCGCTTCATGTCCGTGACTTCTTCCGGCCGCTCGTCTACAAGCAAGACCATGAGGCACACTTCGGGGTTGTTGGCTGTGATCGAGTTTGCAATCGACTTGAGGATCATCGTTTTCCCCGCCTTGGGAGGGGCGACGATGAGCGCTCTTTGTCCCTTTCCAATTGGTGCGATTAGATCGACAATACGGCCGATGATCTTGTCCGGATCGGTTTCCTGGCGAAGTTTTTCTGTCGGGAACAGCGGTGTAAGCTCGTCAAAGTTTCGTCGAATCGTAGCCTCAGGAGACTGTGTACCGAAGCCGTTGACACTCTCGACCCTCAGCATGGCCTGGTACTTTTCGCCTTCTTTGGGTGTCCGGACCATGCCGTAAACGGTGTCTCCTGTCCTCAAGGAATATTTCTTGACTTGAGACTGGCTGACATAGACATCGTCAGGAGATGGAACATAGTTTGGCTTTCTGAGGAACCCCCAGCCATCTGGCAAGATGTCCAAGACCCCCTTTCTAAAGATCCAATCGCTGTTTGTCGCCTCTAGAACTTGTTCGATGACCCAGGACCGTTCTTGGTCGATACTGACTTTGAGCTTTTTCGCGACCTTTGCAAGCTCGGTCGCGGTCATTTTGTCAAAGTGGTTGAAGTCGATTTCTGGAAGATTTTCCAGGTCGGCTGTGATGTCGACGTCGGGCCTAGTGTTTCGTCGATAGTGGCGTCGCTTAGCTTGTCCGCCTTCTGATTTGCGTGGTCTGAATACGTGACTCATGTGAAGTCTTGATGTCCGTGGATTACGGTCGAATCGTGAGAGGATCCCGCTTCATTCGCCTAGAACAGCGATGTACGGAAGGTTTCGAAACTTTTCCGCGTGATCCAATCCATATCCTACCACAAACTGGTTCTGGATTTCAAATCCGATGTAATTGATGAGGGCCTCGTGCTTTCGGGCCTCTGGCTTGCTCAACATCGAAGCGACCGCCAAACTCTTGGGGCGGCGGGTTGAGAGCAGTTCGCAGAGGTGCTTCAGCGTGAGGCCCGTGTCCACGATATCCTCGACAATGATGACGTTCCGCCCTTCGATGTTGATGTCGTGGTCTTTCTTGATCCGAACCACGCCTGTGCTTTCAGTTCCGTCTCCATAACTGCTCACTTGGACAAAATCTATTTCGCACGGTATTTCGATCAAGCGCGAGAGGTCGGAAATGAACTGGTATGAGCCTTTGAGGACAGCGATGAGGACGACGCTCTCGCCTCGATAGTCATCGGATATCTCCCGAGCAATTCTGGCGCACACGTCTTGGATCTCCCCAGCCTGAATGAACGCCTTGACCATGGCAAACCTATGATAACACGACCCGCA
>JAEURO010000225.1 GCA_016788345.1 Chthonomonadaceae bacterium | reverse complement strand
AGTCCGTTCACCTCGTTGATGCCCCAGTCGTCCGACCAAACGTACTCAAGTGTCCCGAACGTGCTCTCGCCCGAGCCGCCGACCACCCAGTATTTGGAAGAACCGAACCCCGCCAGCGAGTAAGGGTAGCCCCATTTCTTGTTGGTCTCGTTGAGGTTCTGGCATTGCTGGCCTGACTTCTTGAGGACCGCGCCTGTCTCGCTTGTGCCATTTTCAAAATAAGCGATGAGCGTGCCCGCGTCGTCGATCGCCTGGGCGGAACCGTGCCATGCGTTGTTCCAACCGTCTGCTGAGCCCAGGACATGGGACGTAAATACCGTGTGCGCGACATTGCTCGTCCAAACAATTGGCAGATAGTATCCAGGGGAGTAGAAGGCGGAGCCGACAACCGTCGCCGCAGAATTGACCGAAGTTGCAGTCCAACCCTGAGAGTTGTTTGGCTGATCCAGCTCAACGATGGAGTCCAAAGTGCTTCCCGACCAAAACCAAGAATAGGGGCTGACGACTTTTGTACCGCACATGTAGTTGTTCGAGCTGATGCCGGTCGCTTCGCCTTGAGTGGCCGACCCGACCCACCAACTCGACACTGGCGCAGAGCTAGACGACGCCCAGTAGCACGGGTTCCTCTGCACCCCCGTCTGAGGATGGATGAACCCACAGATTCTTCCCGAGGCGTTGATGTCGTAGGCGGCCCCCTGGGTGCCGTTGTCGCCCTGCAGAAGCGCGCAGCTTCCAGGATCAAGGGCCACGATCGGGACGATGCTCGGAGAACCTCCGACCACGACCCCGCTGCTGTTGATCCTGAGTCCTTGGGTCTGCGGCGCCTGGGTGCCGACACCCCCAAGGTCTTCCAATGAATAGCACCAAAGTTCTTGTGCTGTGACGAGTCGTGCGCCTCCTGCCATGAGGGAGCCTAGAACGAGGCTACGAGAGAGAGAGAGAGACGTTTCATACAATTCCTTTGACGCATTTCGTGACGGAAACAATTCACCGACTCCGGTGTTTTTCGAACGTGGGCCCGCAACTGCAACGAGAACCTTGTTGACGGAGTCCGCCAAGGGCGACGTAAAAGTCAGATCGACTTGATGGCTTCGGTCCGTAGCTTGAGAGTCTAAACTAACCGGACTCGGCGGAAGCTTCGCTTGCCTCTCGGCAGGGCCCCGCCTAAAACAATGAGAGGAGACGCTCGTGGTGACCTATGCGGCGGCGGCTTTGGAACAGGGTTCAATTCCCTGCGCCTCCACCAGTTTTCTCTGAAGCTCCGATGCTGAATAGCGTCGGTGCAATGTTTTGTATTTCGTCCCGTCAAAACCGTTGGCCGCACCGGGTAACTTGCGGCAATGAGACTGTCAATCCTAGGAGCCTTGTTGCTTGTCGCTTGCTTCGCCCAGGCACAAACCGCCGCCCAGGCGTGGTGGCCAAAGAACCCTCAACTCAAAGAGGCGCTTGGAGACTCGGGCTTCAATTGCCTGCTCAAGCCAAAGACGCTTAAGTTGACCAGAGTGATACCGGCTTACGATCCGGATCGCGCAACCGGCCGCTTGGGAAACCAAGTCTTCAATGCTGTTGGCGATGGGCGACAGTTCAAGGAGAACGATGCAATCTACGCGTCATGGTTCGCTATCGAATGCGCTTCAGACGGCGGATCGCTCTGCGGCTTTCACGCAGACCACCTTATTGAGGTGAGCGACGGGGTCTCGAAAGTCAGAATGCTGACTTGCCGGTCTTGCAACCTGATTATTTTTGAAGTTGACGGCAAGCCCGTCGACAAGGGATTTGCATTTATGGCCAACCTTGATCTCTGGCTGGGCGAGCAGGACTACGCTGAGGACGACCAAGCTGCCCAGTTGCAAGAGCGTCTAGGTTCTCTCGCGCTAAAGCTGTTAGAGACAGCCACCAGAGCACGATGGCGTCCGCTCACCTTCAAGGATGGAAAGTTTGTTGCGGGAAAGTGGTCGAATCTTTCGAAAGTGGAAACCGTTGCGGCGAGGGAAATCCTCTTGGCTTCAGTCGCCGCGGAAAAGCCCAGCCAGGGCCCTCGTCTACAATTTGACATAAAGCGAGGATTTCAACTTGCATTTGGCCCAGACGATGAACTAGTGGTCGAGTGCCGCTCCGAAACGCCACACGGTTTTAGCATCTTAAGCCGCGGTAAGCAAATTGGTTCTGCCCCCGCGACCTACTTTTGGCGGCGCGCTAGACATTTGCTTCCATTCCTTGGCGCAGGTGAAGACCAAGCGAGTGGCAAAGAATTTTGACCGCATCAAGGCGACGTTTGGAACAGGGTTCAATTCCCTGCGTCTCCACCAGTTGGCTTGTGTCGTTGGCCGGCCAAAATGGCCTATCTCAACAGGAGGTTCCGGTCGCCCCGGCGCTTCGTGTCAGTCGGAAGTTAGGCTCCATTCCACCCGCCACTGTACAGTGAGGTCGATGACCTTCGAATATTCGCCTAACTGTGAGTGGATTAACCGGTCAAATAGGGCTCTCTCAACTTTGCCTTTCATTCTAGGTTGGCACTATGCTGCTGGGCCGGGTTAGTTCTATGTCTTATGGCCCTTTAGTCCACCGAACTAGAATTGGCCAGACACTGAGTTAGAGATACATTCCCCTTACGGCACGGGCCGGAACACTGACATGTCACTTGTCTCACTCCAGGGCCCATGCCAATGCGAGTGACTCATATCTGAGAACTGAGCTCATCTGAACCGAAAATCAATCTTGGCAGCAAGCACTCATGTTGAGAGGGATGAGAATCAGACGACTATGGGCAGGGGTCAATGAGAGGCTCCTGTTGCTGTCTATCGCTTCCGGTCTCCTGTTTTTTGCTGGGGCGACCGTGTACTTTGAGTTGGCTAGCGCTGCAGCGAAAAAGGCCGAACGAGAGGCCATCGCCGAAAAGTCTTCATTGTTTCGAAAGATCCTCAATCTAAAAGATGAAAGCTATAAGGTTCTCATAAATGAGTGGACGTATTGGGACGAAATGGTCTCGTTTGTCGCTAAACCAGACACTCAGTTTGCTGAAAGCACGTTCCGAGAACCATCGAACAAGTATGGAATCTCTTGTGTTTGTGTATTCGATAAGAGCTGGAAACCGGTCTACGAAAGTGAAGTCAATG
>JAEURO010000224.1 GCA_016788345.1 Chthonomonadaceae bacterium | reverse complement strand
GACACTTGGACTCTTGCTGTCTATCTTGGTCATTATTGTTTGTCAAACCACGATGTCGAAGACCCAATTCGAGACGGACGGTTGGCGGATCCCGTTCCTGCTGTCGATTGTCTTAGTGGTCTTTTCGATCGTTGTCCGGCGCAAGCTTCAAGAATCTCCGCTGTTTCAAGAGATGAAGCGCGAAGGAAAATCATCGACATCCCCATGGAGGGACAGCTTTGCGGACAAATCGAACTTGAAGCTAGTGGTGATTGCTCTTCTCGGCGCAACGATGGGGCAAGGTGTCGTCTGGTACACCGGGCAATTCTATTCGCTCTACTTCTTGCAGACTGAGATGAAAGTCGATAAGATCCAGGCGAACATCATCGTGTCGGTCGCCCTTGTGCTAGCCACACCGTTTTTCATCTTTTTCGGGTCTTGGAGTGACCGGGTTGGACGAAAGAAAATAATGCTGGCCGGGTTTGCTTGTGCTGCAATCCTGTTTTTTCCAGTGTTTTCGACAATGTTTCACGTCGGCGACTACACTCACAAGCCAGCCGATTCGACGACCCTGAAGCAAGATTGGAAAGAGTCGACCCTTAAAGAGGACGATGCCAAACTTGGGGTGAAAAAGAACACACGGATTCGCGAGAAAATCGAAATCTTGTCCTTTCAAGACGGCACGACTGCTACGAAGTCCACGAAAGCGGTTGTTGCAACCCCTCAAATCCAATCGACGAGTCTTAGTGACAAAAAGCTCTCAGGAAGTGAGGCCGCAACCGTCGTTGCCCTTGTCTTCCTCTTGGTCGTCCTCGTGACAATGGTCTATGGTCCGATTGCGGCATTTTTGGTCGAACTCTTCCCGACAAAAATCAGATATTCCTCGATGTCCTTGCCTTACCACATTGGAAATGGTGTGTTTGGCGGTCTGGTCCCTTTGATCGGTGCGACGGCCGTCGCGTTTTCTCACAACCCGCTTTCGGGCTTGATCTACCCTGTCACCATCGCTGCTCTGTGTTTCATCATCGGGCTTTGGCTTCCAGACAAGCGAAACGTCAAGCTGCGCGACCAAGAGCCAAGCGCAGAGCCGTCATGAGCCCGATGCGACAGGAACGTTCCGGGTGAGGGCACCTCCTGCGCTCAAGCACAAGCAGTTTGTCGATTACTTGCTTGGTAGCTTTGTGTCCAATGTGGGCAACAACGTTCAGGCCTGGGCTAATGCTTGGCACATTTACGCCATCACACAAAGTTCGTTCATGGTTGGCCTCTTAGGGGTCGTGCGGGTCGTGCCGCTCCTTGTTTTCTCCCTCTTTGGGGGTGTCGTCGCCGACCACTATGACCGCCGCAAAGTGCTATTAGCGACCCAGGCGGCCATGGCCATCGTGTCCCTTGGGCTGACTGTGTTGACCTTCTACCAGATCGCCTCTGTCGCGGCTGTTTATGTCATGGTCGCCCTGAATGCAGTGGCCCGTGCGTTCGACGGGCCTGTCCGCCAGTCCGTCCAAGTCGGGCTTGTCCCGCTTGAGGACTTTCCAAATGCGGCTAGCTTGAACGGCGTGACTTGGAGGCTCAGTGATGTGCTCGGCCCCGTGTTCGCCGGCCTTCTCATTGCCGTTCCGCACTATGGGCTCATGTGGTGCTACGCTCTCAACTTCCTGTCGTTCTTTTCACTTTTGGCAGTCGTTTGGCGGATGCCTCCGATACCTCTCGCAAACTCTTCAGACCGCCCCCAGTCGTTTCGAGAAGTGATCGTGCAGATCAAGCAAGGGCTTAAGTTTGTCAAGACTACGCCCGTCGTTCGTCACGCCATGTGGATCGATTTTTGGGCGACATTTTGGTCAGGGGCTGAGGCGCTTATCCCAGCATTCGCCGGAAAAGTCCTTAATCTGGGGCCCCAAGGTTTCGGCTTGCTCGCTTCGTCCACAGGCATTGGCGCGCTCCTTGCCGCGTTCGGCCTTTCATGGTTTCCGACGGTACGGCGCCAGGGTCGTTTGGTCGTCCTCATGATTGCACTGTTCGGATTCTCCACTATTGGGTTTGGCTTTGCACCGAACCTACCTGTCGCTTGCCTGTGCCTCGCAGTAGTCGGTGCCTCGGACATGGTCAGCACGGTCATGCGGCAGACCATTCGTCAACTCGCCACCCCCAATGAAATGCGCGGCCGGATGAACGCGACGAGTAGCCTCTTTCATATCTCTGGCCCGCAGCTGGGAGACTCAGAGGCCGGCTTAGCGGCTCATTTTTGGGGGGAGCGCGCTTCGATCAAGTTGGGGGGTGCGGTCTGCCTCTTCGTAGCCTTGGTTTGGTCTCGTGCCAAGGGGTTAACCGAGTACGAGCATCCCGTGAGTCACGACCGCCCCGGCCAAGTATGAAGCCTGGCCAGGGCGCGCCTAGTCTTTAGAGTTTGCCGACCCGGATGACTTCTTCTATCTTACAAAGTTGCTCCAGCTTCGACTTGTCGATCGAACCGAACACGACGTTCAGCCCCCTGTCCGATTCGGCCACAGTGAAGCCGGCTCGTTTGAATTTGGACAACAGCTCGTCTGTCAAGGCCGTCACAAAGACCGTCACGTCCACGGTCTTCTTTGGACTATCTAAGACATCCTTGTCGACTTTGACTGTCGCCTTGATCTTGCCAGCCTTGATTTCATCGTTCTGGTGTCCAAGTCCTTCCCACTTTATGAGCTCACTTATCGCGGTAGGATCAGCATGTTTGATTTGGATCTGTGGCGCCCTTGTCCTTGCTGTCGGCTTGCCAGAGGCACCGAAACCACCGCCCCCAGTTCCACCTGGGACGCCACCTCGATTCACTTTCCTCCCTAATTCGAGAGTATCGCCGTCCAAATTGACACCGTCTGCCATCTCAACAGGCACTTGCACCCGGACCTGACGGCCGCCAACATTAACGATTTTGCTTTCGACCGCTACGAAAGAAGTGTACGGAGTCATCAGTCCGTATTGAAGACCAAGTTCAGTCACTGACTTGACCAGTGTCGAAGAGTCGTGGTTGGGTTTTGCAGACGCCAACCAATCCTGACGGGTCAAGTCATCAATGCGGCGGCGCGCCCAAAGCGAGGACAGACCTGCACCTGCGTTACCTTGGCTCGTGAGATTGAGAGGAATGTCTCGCTTCCAAGACTCGGTCCCCAAGCGTCCAGTCACGGTGAGAACCGCTCGGCCA
>JAEURO010000223.1 GCA_016788345.1 Chthonomonadaceae bacterium | reverse complement strand
TCGAGGGGTCATATCTAGCAGGAAACTGGGTATTGCAGGCCCCGTTTGTAGTGCGGTTGAAGGGCGACACCGTCGTCACGGCCTCGTCTCAAGAAGACTTGCGCATCAATGAACCCATCAGGATCACTGACCTTTTCGCGCCTCCTGCTCCAGAAGAAGAGACGACCGCCTCATTAGCCAGTGCTATCAGTCAGAACCGGGCTGCAAAGCGCTCTACCACAAGCCTTGAGGTCGAACTCCACAGAAAGTATTCGGTTCCTTTCGCATGTCTCATCTTCGCGTTCACTGGAGCGGTCGTGGCGTTCAGGCTGTCTCGTTCGGGCCCCTTTATGGGTGTGCTTGTCAGCCTGATAATCGTGTGGCTGCACTTCAATCTTTTCGTCATTACGGGAGACATTTTTGGTAAGAACACATGGGTCTCGCCAGTTCTGGCAGCATGGATACCGAACGTTCTATTTGCAGCCGTCGGTCTATTGTTCTTGAGGAGGCTGGAATGAAAACGACCTGGATTCTTGCCGCCCTTTCCCTTGCTTGCAGAGTGCAAGCGCAGGTATGGGCACCTGGCTTCGCGACTGCGTTCCAGGAAGCCCAGAAGCCTCGGCAGCTCCCTCCTCCTAACCCTCAGGCCGGTGATAGGTTTCGGCTCATCCATGCTGACAAGACCAAAGTGTCCGGCGACACGATCGAAGCCTCGGGTGGCGTTCATGCGGTGTTCCGGGGGTACGACATGTTCGCCGACCACCTTCAAGGCAGCCGCAAGACGCAGGTCTTCACTTTGAGCGGCAACGCAAGGGTCGTAGGGGAGAAGGAGACTGTGACTGGCAGCTCCGTGACTGTCGACTTTAAGTCAGGGCAATTTGGGTTCGAGAAAGGGACGGCCGTTTTGCACCCAGAGAGGCTCGACGGTCAGACTCAGTCCGACCTCTATGTGTCTGCCAAGGGAGGTGCCGGGGACAGACAGGACTTCTTGACGGAGGACGGGAAGTTTACGTTTTGTGAGGATACGCCTCCGCACTTTGAGCTCAAGTACGGGACCGGCCGTGTCCTGCCCAACAAGCGAATCGAGCTGCGAAAGTTCGATTTAGAGATTTTGGGGAAAACAGTCATCAGGCTGCCCATGTTGGTGATTCCTCTCGACCGGCGGACTCCAAAGTACCTGCCAGAAGTTGGGCAGTCAGTCGACGAGGGTTATTTTGTCAAGAACCGGTTCTCGTCCCCATTGCCAGGCGAAAGCTACTTGGACACAAGGGTCGACTTGATGACGCTGCAAGGGATCGGGCTTGGATGGGACTACATCTATAAGAATTCCTTCCTAGACGGCAAGGCCACTGTATACGGCACGTCTTCTGGGAACAAATCCAAGGTGTACACGCTCCAGCATTCCCAGAACCTCTTGCACGGGGTCTTGAATCTCGACAGCATTTTTCAGTCTAGCGATTATCTAACTGCGCCGGACTCGAAACTGTGGAACACAAACGCAAACTTCAGGATGCCAACAGGAAGGGGAACGTCAAGTTTGCTTTACAACCGCTTTTCTAATGCTTCTCCAGGGTTCGATTCGACAAACGAGACGTGGGGGTTGTCAGATGACCGAACGGTTGGAGTGGTCAATTCTCGGCTCAACATGAGCTACAACACCGCGAAGACAGTTCTTTCTGGCTCAAATTCGACCTTGAGCCGGCGGTTTGACATCGCTTATGGCGCCTCGGCGGATTTCCGTAACTTTGACGCAGACCTCGTCTATCAGCGGTCGGTACCAATTGGAAGGACGACGAACTTCTATTCGTCGAGCGATGTGACGCCAATGTTGAGCCTAAGGTCGACAGCCCGGCAACTGTTTGGTGAGAAAGCCGACAGGGTCTTGCCGTTCAGTTTGTCCGCTAGCGTTGGTGAACTTGTCAATCCGAGCTCAACGAACCAGAGCAAAGTGACGCGCCTCTTTTTCGATTTCGGGTTTAGGCGGACCGAGACCGCAGGCGACCGGACGACTTTAGACTGGGGGACACAGTTCAAACAGGGTCTGTACAGTGACGACACTGCCCAATACGTCCTTGCCTACGATTCAAACCTGAACTATAGGTTTGCCAAGGACTCGTCTCTTGCGCTGACTTACAGCAACTTGCGGGCCTTCGGCTTCACGCCACTCGCTATCGACAGCACTGGTCGGACTGACGCTTTTAGCCTAGATCTCAACTATTCTCCACTCAAGTCTGTAGTGACGAGCTTGCAGACCGGTTATGACGTTTACCAAGGTTCGTTGAGCGAGGTGCCCTGGCAGTTCGTCTGGCTTCGAAACGCATGGAAACCGGGACCATGGATGACGGTGTCGGCTAGCGGTTCATATGACACCTTCAACCAGGCATGGAGTAATTTCCGGTTCGATTCTGCTATAGACGTACGTGGGCTAGGCATTAATTTTGGGGCCCGTTATGACGGGTTACGCTCGCAGTGGGCCGGGTTCAACGCACTTGTGACTGGATTCAAACTGGGCAAGCTAACGACCAACTTCTTGCTCGACTACAATGGCTATGACCAGCGGATGGACTCTCAGCACTACCAATTTATCTACGACCTCCATTGCACCGAGGCGATCCTGGAAGTCATTGAGAACCAAGCCGGGTTTAGGTCTGGAAGGACAGTCGCGTTCTATATCCGCCTCAAGGCGATCCCTAGTGGGAGCGATTTTCGCCAAGGTACGAGGGGGCAGTCCATCGGTGGCGGCTATGGTTTTGGCAACTAGGAGCTTGCACTTGCATAGTGCTTGAGGGCGAACTGCCAGTAAAGGCGCCCCGCGCCGAAAAAATTTGCCGCCCACAAGAGCCCGATGCCCACCATCGGCAAGTCGATCCCCTTTGTGAGTTGTCTCGCGGATATCGATCCAATGAAAGTAAAGGGCACAACGAATGTCAGGAACTGTTTGAGCTGAGAGGCGAAGATGTCGGCAGGAAACCTTGCGACGTCTTGAACAACCTCTCCTATGACCCAGAGGTTCTCGACCCGGACAAGCCAGATTCCCAAAGTCATTAACATTGTCAAGAACGAGTTATATATGACGACGGAACACGTGAAAAGGACAAGATAGGCTGCGATCTGGCCTGCATCCGGCCGAGCACCAGACGTTGCGAGTCCGAAAACCAACATACCGATTCCTGCGATGAGCGAGCCCAGACGGTCGATGTTGAACCTTCGCAAGGTCACCCAGAACTGGCTG
>JAEURO010000222.1 GCA_016788345.1 Chthonomonadaceae bacterium | reverse complement strand
GTGACTCCAGACGGAGTTGGTAACCAGGTACCTTTGATCTCACTTGGACAAGGAAGCTTCACGACCACTGGAAACATGAACACCGGTCAGGTCGACACCTTCTCATTCAGTTTGAGCAACGACGCTAAGAACTACATTGCTAACGCATTAAACAATGGGACGGACATTCGACTGGTCATCACGCCAGACTCGACCGATCAAAATTTGCTGAGTGTAGCAGCCACATTTGCAGGCTTCTCTATCAACAATTTGGTTGGGCCGACATTTGAGTTTGACGCTACCGGCGGCGGCGCGATGACCGGCCAGATTGAAGTCAGCGCGGTCGGCTTCCAAGTGGTCGCCTTCCCGTGCACGGGCTTCGACTCGGCCAACATGGTCGTCACCGGCTAAATTCCCGGCCCGGCCCCCACACCCAACCCCCTCCCCCGTGAACGGGAGAGGGGGCTTTCTTTCGGTCGGCCGTGCAGCCGAAACTCGGTGATAGCCCAAAAGGCCCCGGAGCAGCCCTGTTCTTGCCCGCCCCCATTACTCAGCGAATGACTCCCACCGAACTTCGTCCAAAAATCCGCAAAAGCCGTACGACGTTGTGGGGCCGAATTGTTTGATACGGGTCCGAGCCTTTACCCTTCTGGTTCCTGGCTCGTAGAACCGACTCAGGTTCCCTGTACCGGGCAACTGCACTTGGATCGTGATAGGCGAGAGGAATGTGATAGCTTCGTCTGAAAACGAGCCCGCCGTCCAATCGAAAAGCTGAACGGATTGGACGACGCCGGTCGTGTCACTACTAATAGTCAGGAACAGAGTGTGACTTGTCGATCCAGGCAGGACATTATCGATCGGGAATTCGGTTTCGAACTCAATATTTATCGGATGGATCTGCTGGTTGGGGACAAAGAACCTGCACGAGACATAGTTGAGGCCATCGGTCGACTGTAGGGAGTCGACACCCCCGCTCAGGTGTCGACCAAGGACCGTCCGCACTGTATCGGGATGGGCTTGATACCAAGTCTTGACCCGCCAAGACACTGCCTTGGTGTCTCCGGCAACAGGATCTGTCGACTTCCCCACTCCATAGAACCTCTGATCACGGTCGATCACGAAGTCAGTAGGAAGTTCGTCTCGACTTGGGTTGCCTGTCAGTTGCACGTGCCATTGGCGAGCGAGGTTCTTGTCCCAGCTCCAGGCGGCGAGGTTCACCCTCATGTTGTTGTCCTGAGTGCTGCCCATGACGACGGGGTTGCCAAATTGGTCGGTTCTCAAAACGTAGTCCCTTCCCGGCCCGGCCAGATTGTTAACAATGTCGGTGCTCACGGTGTCCGGGGCAAACTTCCATTTGTTCATGAGCATTTGTCCTGCCAAACTGTCTTGGTACACGATGTACGCGGAATTGTCCAAACCAGGTTCGATTTGTCCGCCATTGTAAAAAGTACCGCCAAAAACGTGCATGTAGTCGATGCCATTGAACACGTCAATTTTATAGGCAACGATTTCCCCACTGCTGGTGACAGAAGTCAACACATAGTCCTGCCCGCCGGTGTCGAGGATCGCTTGATCCGTCGGGAACTGAAGATGCTGAAAAAGTGCACCATTGTCGAGGCTCATGGTGAACACGTCTCTGGCTCCTCCTGCGTTCCCGACTTGGCCGACCACGAGGAGCGACAGGCCGTCTGAAATGGACTCGAGTCGCATTGTGTTGTTGGGATCTTGAATGGTGGTGTTCCAGTCGACCGTCGTGCCTTCGATCCTGGCTACGTAGCCAACATAGTTTTGGTTCGCGGCGATGATGACGCCGTGGCCCGACCGCACCATGTCGACCGGACTCTCATCAAAGGTAGTTCCAGGGCCCAAGTCAAACATGTGTTCGAAAAGTGCATTTCCGTTTGAATCTAGCCTCACAAGAAGGGTCTGCGTTTGGCCGCTTGGCACTCCGTGGTTGGTGTACCCGACGACCGCGAACTCGTTGCCGTCAGCGATGATGTCGACAGCACCGTCTTCATAGAGGCCGGCTGGATCTGGGTAGCGGTAGATGAACTTGACCGTCCCGTCTGGGTTCCAACCTTGGACGAGGAACGTGCTGGTCGCCTGATGTTCTGTGGCGCAGGCGGCGACGGTTCCGTCGGCAGCGGCGGCGATCTTTTCCCACTTGAGGTCGGTGCCGCCGAGGCCATTCGCTGCCTGTGACCAAACTGTGCCCCCTTGGGAACGCACCATGATCGGAAGTAGTGCAAGACCCACGAGGCATTGACAAACTCTTTTCAACATTGGTGTGAGTCTAAGCCACACGGTGTCACAGAAACGTGACAAACCCAGGGATTAGCTCGTAGAGTGGAATGAGGAGCGTCTTCCGGACATGTCGCCGGATCAGCTCTCAAACCAGGCGATGATATCCAGGATTGGTCACTCTGGTTTGCCTTTTCTTTTGCGTCGTTCTTCTCACACCAGTTTGAAGCGGTGCATACTGAATTGATTTCAAACTGAAATCATCCTGAAAAGCGGGTTTCGAAACAAGAAAGCCCCCATTTCTGGGGGCTTTGAAAATTATCAATCCGCGCAACGTGCCTATCTTGCGGGAGGTCACCCTCCAACTACTTCCGCCGCTGAGGAGCTTAACTTCCGTGTTCGGGATGGGAACGGGTGTGGCCTCCTCGCCATGGTCACGCGAATTGAATACTTATGTGCTTGGCACGAACGCCAGAACACTTTGACAACCGTACTTCGGGACGCAGAGCGTCCGTTAAAGGACACCGAATAGGGGAAGAGCTTATTAGTAGTAAGCCCTCGGCCAATTAGTATCGCTCAGCTTTGACATTACTGCCTTTACACCTGCGACCTATCACCTAGTAGTCTTCTAGGGGCCTTACCATAAAGTGGGAAATCTCATCTTGAAGTGGGCTTGGCGCTTAGATGCTTTCAGCGCTTATCCCTTCCAGACTTGGCTACCCAGCGTGTGCCCCTGGCGGGACAACTGGTACACCATAGGTCTGTTCACCCCGGTCCTCTCGTACTAAGGGCGACTCTTCTCAAATTTCCTTCGCGCGCAATGGATAGGGACCGAACTGGCTCACGCCGTTCTGAACCCAGCTCGCGTGCCACTTTAATCGGTGAACTCCCGAACCCTTGGGACCTTGTACAGCCCCAGGATGTGACGAGCCGACATCGAGGTGCCAAACCATGCCGTCGCTGTGAGCGCTCGGGCAAGATCAGCCTGTTATCCCCGGGGTAGCTTTTATCCGTTGAACCCTGGCGTGCCCACGCA
>JAEURO010000221.1 GCA_016788345.1 Chthonomonadaceae bacterium | reverse complement strand
AATTAGTAGCGCGCTGATCCTACTTGCACCAGAAGCAAGTGAAAGGGTCGCGCCTGGGGGACTTTGGATCGTAAGTGGAGTCATTGAAGCTAACTGGCCAGATGTGCTGAATAAAGCCGAGTCTGTTGGATTTTCACTAGAAACCGAGAAACGAGAGAACGAATGGGTGGCCGCAGCCTT
Organism: Chthonomonadaceae bacterium; assembly: GCA_016788345.1. Taxonomy (GTDB): domain Bacteria; phylum Armatimonadota; class Fimbriimonadia; order Fimbriimonadales; family Fimbriimonadaceae; genus JAEURO01. The sequence goes on along the minus strand of JAEURO010000221.1, from coordinate 3,090 downwards.
CCGCCATTAAGGTCTTTGCCGAGGGTGTTCCTCGCGGGGATCCCTGACCCTGTGGACGGTGCAGTCGACCTACCGGACGAAGAGTGCGACAAGTTCCGTAAAGTCTTGCGGCTCAAGTCAGGCGACGAAATTGCCATTCTCCCAGGTGACGGAAGGTTGATCCGAGCAAGACTAGACGGACGGCAAGCCGCTCCATTTGAGACAAGTTTCCCACATACCGAGCCAAGCCGCAGGCTCACGCTGGCGCTTGCTCTGACCAAGCCGGACGCCCTTGAGGCTTCTGTGCGGATGGCCAGCGAAATCGGGGCTCAGAAGTTCGCGTTGTTTCCGTCAGACAGAACCGTTGTGCGATGGGAAGAGAACAAAAGGGGACACAAGATTGGCCGCCTGAGAAAGATCGCCCGCGAGGCCGCCGAAGTCAGCTTTCGAACAATCTTACCGACAGTCGAATGGCTTGGGTCACTCCGCGAGGCTCTTGAATCCAATGGCGAAGTGCTGGTTCTCAGTGAATCGGAGTCCACATTGGCCCGTTTGCAACCGCCGGTTGGTGAGACGTTGACCCTAGTGATAGGGCCAGAAGGAGGGTGGTCGCCAAACGAGACCAAGCTCATTGGGGACCGAGCGAGAACCCTCGGGCCACGAGTATTGAGAGCCGAAACGGCTGTCGCTGTATCCTGCGGGCTTGTACTCAATCGAGACTGAAGTAATCGCGGCCTTGATATCGGCCCGTAGCTTCCTTCTGTAATTGCATGCAGATATCGTTGAGAAGCGCAGAGGCACCAAAGCGAAAGAGGTTCGGTGTCATCCATTCGTCTCCTAGCGTCTCATGGAGCATGACCAGATAGTGCAGTGCCTCTTTTGCCGTCCTGATCCCGCCAGCTGGTTTCATGCCGATCTTCTCACCAGTCTCGTAATAGTGGTCCCGAATGGCTTCGAGCATGACGAGGCTGACTGGCATCGTTGCAGCAGGTGAGATCTTTCCGGTCGAGGTCTTGATAAAGTCGGCTCCGGCTGCGATCGCAAGCCTGCTGGCCCTTCGAACTGAGTCGTACGAACCGATTTCTCCCGTCTCAAGAATGACCTTTAGGTGACTCTGTCCACAAGCCTGCTTAAAAGCGCGTATTTCGTTGAAGACAGTTTCATAGTCCCCTTCTAAAAAAGCAGTCCGATTGATGACCATATCAATTTCGTCGGCACCCACGGCGACCGCCTGCCTAACGTCCTCAAGCCGGACATCTAGAGGGAACTGTCCTGAAGGGAAACCAGTGGCCACAGAGGCGACCTTGACCGACGACCCCTCCAGTGCTTTTTTCGCAGTTGCGACCATGTTGGGGTAAACGCAGATCGCAGCTACAGATAGTCCCTGCCAGGCATGTACGCCTCTCTGAGACAACTGCCTCACCTTACCGGCAGTGTCTTTGCCTTCAAGGGTGGTCAAGTCACACATCGTGACCGCAAGCTTGAGGCCTCGGACTTTGCTGTCTTTCTTGATCGACCGCTTTGTGAATCGGCCAGCCCGCTCTTCGACATTGACCTGGTCAACTGGAACGTCGAGAAAGTCGAAGCTCATAGGAGAAAGGTTACCCATTTCGGGTCATTTGGACTCGAATTGCTGAATGGCTAAGGCGGCCCGCAAGAGTTCAGACGCCGACCAAGCTTGCCAGGGGCAACCTCCGGCCAAGTAGGGTTCGGAGCCGTCGAAGACTTCCGGGATTCCCCCGAGACCATAGGTCTCCAGCCACTGTCTGGCAGGCGAAATGGCTCGTCGTGCCTCTTCTACGTCTCCGAGATGTTTGAGGACAGCCAAGACATACGGCCCTAAGAGCCAAGGCCAGGCCGTGCCTTGGTGGTAGGCCGCGTCCCGCTCAGACAAGGAACCCTCAAACTGCCCATGATAACCTGGCGACGTGCTGGACAAGGTTCGGACTCCACAGGCGATCAGCTCGCTCTTTATTTTCTTTAGCGATATCACTGCCTTGTCCCCTACATTTGGGCCCTTAGGCAAGGAGAGGGCGATGAGCTGATTTGGCCGAAAACTCGCGTCGTCAGGATTGACAGTATCCAAGAAATGCCCAACAGACTCTTTCCAGAACTTGACTACGAATGAATTCTCAGCGAGGTCGGCGGATGCTCGATATCGGGAACTGTCGAGCTTGAGCAAGTCGGCGAGCCACTCTAAGACCCTGCATGCGTTGATCCAGAGCGCGTTGACTTCGACCGGCTTTCCGTGCCTAGGCGTCACGACCCAGTCACCGACCTTGGCGTCCATCCAGGTTAGTTGGACGCCGGGGGCACCTTGCTTGAGTAACCCGTCTTCTGGATCGACTTGTATTCCATACTTGGTGCCCCTCATATGGCTTTCATAGACTTCGCCGACCCATTTGAATGCTTCTATAGCGAACTCCATGTCGGGTTTGACATCCAGCGTCTGATAAACAGCATTGACAAACCATAGTGAAGCGTCGGCTGTGTTGTACTCTGGTTGTCCACCTTCGTCTGAAAACCTGTTGGGAATGAGCCCGTCGGCCATTGATCCCGCATAAGACCGAAGAATCTCTTGAGCCTCTTTTACAAGCCCACGGGCGAGGCAGACACCCGGGAGAGCCACCATTGTGTCCCGGCCCCAGTCTGCGAACCAAGGGTATCCGGCAATGATCGTCGTTCGACCTGGGGCCCTAACGAGAAACTTGGAGCACGCGTCCCCCAAGCAGTCGATCAAGTTCGCATCGACGGCACACTTGTCGTCTTGTACTACGAATGGTTCCGCCCCTTCATGGGTCGAAAGCACGATCGAAGCCACTTGCCCAGGACCGAGCGAGTATTTCAAGTCACATGGGCAATACAGATCGTCGATTGGGTCTAGCCCCCTTTCTGACTCGCGAGGATGCTCAAACCGATAGTACCAGCCAGTCGTCGGGATTCTGTCCGCGTCCGGATGCTCGATATGAAGGCTGACTGAGTTGTGGGTGAGCACAGTGCGTCCTTCCGGGAAGACTAGAAACTGGGGATAAAAGTCCGTGACGCGAAAGTTATCGTGAAAAAACTTGTGGGAGACCAACGGTTTGAGGCTAAGCGCTGCATTTTGCGAAC
>JAEURO010000220.1 GCA_016788345.1 Chthonomonadaceae bacterium | reverse complement strand
AGCTGACCGGGTCACGCTCATTCGGAGGCTTAGTTTCGACTTGACTGGACTGCCACCGTCGGTAGCCCAGACAGACGCTTTCGCAGCGGACAAATCGCCAGACGCTTACGAAAAGGTTGTTGACAGGCTCCTAGCCAGTGCGCGGTATGGCGAGCACATGGCAGGGGATTGGATGGACATAGCGCGATATGCAGACAGCAATGGCTACCAGGCCGACTATGAGCGTTTTCAGTGGCGTTGGCGCGACTGGGTGATCGACGCCTATAACCAAAATCTGCCGTACAACGAGTTTATAGTGGACCAGGTGGCAGGCGACATGCTCCCAGGCGCCACGATGGCCCAAAGAATGGCGACAGGATTTGGACGCAACCACCGGATCAATACTGAAGGCGGAGTCATTGCCGAGGAATGGCGAGTTGAGAACGTGATCGACAGGGTCGAGACAACATCCCAAGCATTCTTGGGCCTGACGAGTGGCTGTGCCCGGTGTCACGACCACAAATATGACCCCTTGACTCAGAAAGACTTTTATAGCTTGTTCGCGTACTTTAACAATGTGAGCGAATCGGGGTCTGGAGAGGAGCGGCCCATCAACCATCCACCAACCATGCGCGCCCCAACACAGGTGCAGAGCGAGCGGTTGGCCAATTACGACCGACGCTTGGCTTCACTCGACGCCTCGATGGGAAAAGTCATTGAAGCTAACCTTGCCAGCACTCAGTCATTTACCCTGGCAGAAAAGCTATGGCCAGGGACGCTCGTTCATTCGATTGTCGCCCGCTGGAAGTTTGGGAGTGGTTCTCCGACAGTGGAGTCCGTACCCGGTGGCCAGGGTCTATCGCCCCTCGACCCACCTAAAACTGTCGGTAAGCCGACCTTTGGTTTCGGACGGTCCACTGGGTCGGTTCGGACTGACGACAACAGCTATTTAGATTGCGGCCAAGTCGATGCTTTCGACAATACGACCGCATTCACCGTTGGGGGCTGGGTGTTCAGCGACAATGGCCGAGGTGCGCCTTTCGCAAAGATGGACACTTCGAACAGTTATCGCGGTTGGGACGCCATGCTGATCAACGGCGTTGTCTACGTCCACCTGATCAACAAGTTCCCGGAAAACACCCTCAAAGTCATCACAAAATCTGGGTTTCCCAACAAGAAATGGGCACATTTAATGTTCACATACGACGGGAGCCAGAAGCCAGAAGGGTTAAAGGTCTACATCGATGGCAAGCAGTCTGAACTCATAGTTGAAGTGAACAGTCTCAGTGCGACCATCAAGACCCAAGTGCCGCTGACGATTGGGCGCCGAACCGGCTCCGAACTCTTCAACGGAGAAGTGGATGACGTCCAGGTTTACTCGAGAGCTCTCTCGCCCGACGAGGTTGCTTTTATTGCAGATGTAGACCCCTTGAAGCCATTGTTGTCGATTCCTTTGGCCAAGCGGTCTGCAGAACAAAAGCGAGAGACGACCAAGCTTGTGCTCATGAAGCAAGACAAGTCGTTCGCGTCGCTCGCAAATCAGCGAAACAGTACCGCTGCCGACCGCGCTATGCTTGACGCCCAGATACCAACACTCATGGTAATGGACGAGATGGCAAAGCCGCGAGACACTTTTGTCTTAGTCAGGGGCCAATATGACCGGCCTGGCGAAAAAGTTGAACCCGGAGTGCCCGCGTCCCTGACACTATCTGAAAGCGTCGCCCCCAACAACCGGCTGGGCTTTGCGAGATGGCTAGCGTCTTCGAAAAATCCTCTTACAGCGCGAGTTGCCGTTAATCGAATGTGGGAACGTGTTTTCGGTACCGGCATCGTTGCGACAGTTGAGGATTTTGGAACCAGGGCTGAGTTTCCTTCGCACCCAGAGTTACTGGACTGGCTTGCGACGGAGTATGTACGGCTGAAATGGGACACCAAGGCCATGCTTAAGACCATTGTAATGTCGGCAACGTACAGGCAATCGTCTGTGTTCAGGAAAGAACTCATGGCAGTTGACCCGCAGAACAGGTTGCTCGGACGGGGCCCGAGGTTTAGGCTCACGGCCGAACAAATCAGGGATCAAGCCTTGGCAGTGAGTGGCTTGCTTTTGAACAAAGTCGGCGGCCCATCGGTTCGTCCCCCTCAGCCGGCCGGAGTTTGGGACGAGACCAACTTCTATGGCAATTTGCGAAACTACCGTGCTTCTGGAGACTTTAACCGGTATAGACGGTCTCTCTACACGATTTGGAAGCGGACGGCCGCGCCTCCCAATATGCTACTTTTTGACGCACCAACGAGGGAAACTTGCCGCGTCCGCCGTTCGCGGACGAACACTCCACTGCAAGCGTTGACCCTGATGAATGAGGAGACTTATTTAGAGGCTGCCCGCGTGTTGGCTCAAAGGGCGTTGCAGGCAAAGAGTGGAGCTGAGCTGCTCACCGTGTTTCGGCAAATATTGCTGCGTAAGCCCTCCGACATAGAACTAAAGTCTCTATCGAACAGCTATGCGCGCCGGATTGTCAAGTTTCGAGACAATCCAACAGGTGTCGCCGGTGTCATCAACCAAGGGACCTTTGAAGTGGACCGTTCACTCGACCAACCAAAACTCGCCGCACTGGCAACCGTGTGCTCGACATTGTTGAATCTGGATGAAGCTGTGACAAAGGAATAAGCCCATTTGGTTTGTAGGACCTGTGTGATTGGGCCAAAGTCTTGATCACATCACTTGCGGGAATGATCTGCCCTTGGCTAGGTTTAGTGATGGCAGGTCATACTGAAACAGGAACCCACAAAAATGAACCCGAAGCAAATCATCGCCATTACCATCACTTTGTTATTCGTTAAGGCGCCAGCACAACTGCAGACCTTAGGCTTCGATCCTCCAACAAGTGACCCTTCAGTGAAAATCACAGCGCCAAAAATTGGTGGGCCGTACACGCTTGAAATGTTTGGACAAACGAAAACCGTCAAGAAGATTATGGATTTATTGACTGAAACTCGCGCAACGATTGAGTATGGAAAAGTCGACAAGCAAGGCAAGATCACTGTCTTTTTCGGATCTGGATCAGTTGCGGACACACATCTTGTGGCCGTTCACACTTTCTGTCAGTACATGCCGGTAAGAATTGGTACGAAAAAGTACGCGCTTGGCATAAAAACGGCAATTCGTGCAGATTTTAGCACGAATGCAAAGGGCATCAATATCGCTAGTCTTTTCAATATTGGTTTAAGCGCGTCTCAGAACAAAATTGCAGGGACTATTTTTTTATCTTTGATGACATTTAGCAACTCTAAAAAGTTTTTAGGATCAGAAACCTTTTTAACTTTCACTGAACCCGCATGAATTTTAACATATTTTGTTTTTTACATAATATGTTCTGTTTCAA
>JAEURO010000021.1:2974-21006 GCA_016788345.1 Chthonomonadaceae bacterium | reverse complement strand
CTCTGCGTTTCTTGGGTGGCCGGCATCCGTTGTGGGGGACTTTTGTGACGTCACGGATGCTTGTGACCTGTAAACCTGTGGCATTGAGGGAACGGATGGCGGTTTCTCTTCCGCCTCCAGGGCCGCTGACGAACACGTCGATCGTCTGCATTCCGTGCTGCTGGGCGAGTTGACCGGCCTTTTCGGCAGCCAATTGAGCGGCGAACGGAGTGCCTTTCCGGCTTCCTTTGAACCCGACGTTGCCAGCGCTAGACCAGACGAGTGCCGCACCGGCAGCGTCGGTGATCGTGACAATCGTGTTGTTGAACGACGAATGCACGTAAGCGTGGCCATGTGCGACCTGCCGTTTCTCCTTTTGCTTGCCTCTTGTCGTTGGTTTCCTTGCCATTACTTCTTAGCCTTCTTCTTGCCGGCGACAGTCTTGGCTTTGCCTTTTCGTGACCTGGCGTTGCTTCGTGTCCTCTGGCCGCGTGTAGGGAGACCCCTGCGGTGTCGCAATCCACGGTAACAACCGATTTCGATCAGTCGCCGGATGTTCGAATAGACTTCACGCCGAAGGTCGCCCTCGACGTCATAGTCTTCGTCAATGACGTTCCTCAGCTTTCCGACTTCGTCGTCCGTCAAGTCCTTGATCTTCTTTCGAGGATCGATTCCTGACTTGGCTATGATCTCGCCGGCCCGCTTGGGGCCAATCCCGTAAATCGATTGGATCCCATAATACGCGCCTTTGTCCCTTGGTAGGTCTACACCTGCAATACGTGCCATCTTTCGTGTCGCTCTTACTTACTCGACCGCAGCCGGTCTCATCCTTGTCTCTGCTTGTGCTTCGGGTTGATGCAGATCACACGGACGACTCCCGACCGCTTAATGATCTTGCATTTTTCACAAATCTTTTTTACACTGGCCCTGACTTTCATGGTCTCTGCCTTGGCGCGGTCGACTGCCGCGCCTTTCTCGTCGGTCCCACCGTCCTAAAAGGAGACAGCCCGTCGCACGCCAAAGGCAAATGCCTGAGGCGAACAGGCATTGTACCAGCCCCGGTGCCCCCGTGCCTAGTGACCAGGCCCCGGACGGTCGCCGGGGCATCATCTTGGGACTTTCGGGCATGCCAGGCTCGTTCAGAGGCCACAAGCCCCGCATGTATACTTCCTGGCTTGGCAAAGCTGTCCACGCTCGAGACCTTGCGACGACTCGTCGCAATCCCCGCCCCGCCCGGCGAGGAAGACGAACTGCGCGAGGCCTTGGTCGGCCTGCTTGAGAGGAAAGACGTTTCGGTCGACGCCAAAGGCAACCTCATTGTGGGGCAGCCCGATGCGCGTGTGGCCGTCGTCGCCCATATGGACGAGGTTGCCATGATGGTGACGGACGTATTCTATGGCACCGTGTCAGTGACACCTCTCGGTGGACTCTACCCTTGGAAAATCGGCGAAGGGCCAGTCGAGATTTTTGCCAACCAGGGGCGGGTCGCGGGTGTTCTGGGGTTCGGCGGCATACATACAAAAGAGTTGGAGCAAAGGCTTTCAGACGAACCTCTCGATTGGGCCCGGGCGAGCATCGATACTGGCCTCGGCAGTGAAGAATTGACCGACCTGGGAGTCCGGGCCGGATGCAGGGTGGCCCTGCCCGCACACCGGCGGACCTTAGAGGTCTTGGCTGGCGGATTAGTGGCCGGTTACACACTGGATTCGAGGGCGACTCTGGTGGCCTGGCTAAAAGTTGTGAACGGCGTGGCAGAGCGAGAGAAAGTTGCGTTTGTTGCTAGTGTCCAGGAGGAAGTTGGCGGGCATGGCGCCATGTGGCACCTAGGCAACCACAGGCCAGAAGTAGTGGTAGCCCTTGAGCTCGGCCCCGTCCTAGACGATAGCCCTGTTAATCTGAACGACCAGCCGACCGTCTGGGTGGGAGACAGTTACTCGTCGACGTTGCCGTCGGATCTGAGATTGATCGAATCTGTCGGGGCAAGCCTTGGATTGCAGATTCAACACCAATATGTGACACGGGGCGGGAGCGATGCTTCAGCGGCCGCTGCCCAGGGCTTGTGTGCAAGGCCCGTGACTTTGGGTCTCCCGCTTAAGAACAGCCATGGGTTCGAAATCATCGACCTGAATGGGATCGACAACCTTGCCAACCTGACTGCCGAACTGATCAAGCACGTTTAACCAGTCCATCGACTACAATCGAGACATGCCAGTCGAAGGACGAGCCTGCCTGCTAGAAGCGCCCGGAGATCCCGCGGTGGTTCGCGACATCTTTATTGACGACCCAGGTCCAGACGAAGTCCTTGTTCGGATCGTTGCCAGCGGTGTTTGTCACACGGACTTAACGGTAAAGAATTTGAATGGAAGCGGAATGCCCTTTCCCATCGTTCTCGGACACGAGGGAGCCGGGATCGTGGAGAAAGCCGGTTCCAACGTGTCCAGCCTGACGGCCGGTGATCCGGTCGTGCTTGCCTACCGGGCCCCGTGCGAAAGCTGTCCGGCATGCCGCCGGGGAGACCCTCGACGGTGTTACATGGCGCTTCGGCCCGGCCCAAGAATCCACCGAAAATCCGACGGGGCGGTTTGTTCTCAGGTCTTGCGCTGCGGCACGTTCAGCACGCACACTGTCGTCCACGCCAAAGCGGCCATAAAGATGCCTGCTGAGATGCCCTTGGACAGGGCCTGCCTCATTGCATGTGGCGTCATCACTGGGGTCGGTGCGTCTATGAACACGACTCCGGTTTTTCCTGGATCGCGAGTGGCTGTCATTGGATGCGGCGGGGTCGGGCTCAGTGTCATTCAAGGGGCCAAGCTCTGCATGGCCAGTCAGATCATAGGGATAGACATCAATCCTGTGAAGCTAGGTTGGGCCAAGGACTTCGGGGCGACCCACGTCGTGGACGCGAGTAAGACAGATCCGGTGGCTGAAGTCCGGAAGCTGACAGATGACGGATGGGACGGGGGAGTTGAGTTTGCATTCGAGGCGACCGGGATACCCACCTGCACCGAGCAAGCCATTAAGATGTTGAGTTACGGCGGGACAGCAACCACGATCGGATTCCCTGCCCAGCATGATTCGGTAAATTTAAACCTGGGCGACTTTTCAACTGGGGTTTATTGGAACAAGGCTGGCTTGCGGGTTAGCCATTGTGGGGACGCGCTTCCCTCGCACGACTTTCCGCTCATGGCCCAACTCTATCTTCAAGGCAAGTTGGACCTCGATTCTATGGTCACGAGAAAAATTGGGTTGGACGACGTCGAAGCCGCCTTTCATGAGATGGAGACAGGGGACGTCATACGTTCAGTCATCGTTTTCTAGCCGTCAGCCCGCTCAACCTGAAGGTCAATCTTGTGGACCGTCTGCCAACCTTCGGCTGGAACGCGAATGTTGTCCTTGTTTCGAAAGTAAGTCTTGCCCTCTGAAACGATCCGGACATCGAGGTACAGCCTGTCCCCTTGTTCGACTGCGAGGCCACCAAAGACGTGCCTCACTTCCATTGGTGGATCGGTCGAGGGCATCGTCAGGCTTGCAAGTGGAACTGCGTCATCTCTGTTCCGATAAAGGCGCAAGAGCAACTGAGTCTTGGGGGGCGTCCATTCACGCCATGGCCATTTGACCGAAATGGAAACTGGAACGCTGGCGTTTCCTTTTGGTGGAGGCTGCACCGGAGTCGTGTCCAACACCCCAAACATGTGGGCCAAGACCCCCTGCTTGTCGCACATGGCTTTGATTTCCTCAAGCGGGACTTTGACTTGAGCCGCGTCCGTTCCTGCGACACCGGGCGGAACGATCCAGCACACATTTAGAGCCGTCAATACATAGCCGTCCAGGAACCCTGCGGGAAACTCGCTCATCGGTGGTAGCGAGCCTTCGGCCCGCAAACCGTTCAGCCTTGGGAGCAGTTTTTCAGCAAGCAATTTTGAAATGTCGGCCCCTGGAGCGACAAGGTTTCCAAATACAGCCCTCACCGGCTGGCCAGAGTTGAGCCAGAGGCTGACCGGGTGAAGTTCCAACGGCTGCCCTTCCTTTCTGAAGTAGACCAGCGCAGTCGCGACTCTGTCGTTGACCAAGCCCAAGACGCCGCTGACCTCGATCTTGCCTTTTGGGCTAGAGCTCAATGACATGTCGTGCGCTGCCTGATAAAAGAGGGCCTCGGCGACTCGCTTGACCTCTTTGTTGAACGCTAAATGAAGTGCCGATGGCCCCTTGATCTCAGGGTAAATGGCCTTCGCGCTCCAGGCCACGCCACCGTCTTTGAGAACTCTCCAGGCAACTTCCGGCACCAAGAGCGACAAAGCGAGGCCAGCGGCAAGGGGCATCTACTTGTCCAAGAGCGCTTTGACCGCTGCCAGGATTCCAGGGTCGTCTGGATCGGTTTTGGGAGAAAACCGTTGGAATATCTTGCCTTCTTTATCTATCAAGAATTTTCCGAAGTTCCACTCGATGTCTTCGCCACCGGTCGAAGCCACCAGCCACTTGTACAGCTCGCACTTGTCCTCGCCTAAGACTTTGACTTTGGCGAACAATGGAAACGTCACGTTGTACTTCGTCGAGCAAAACTCCTTGATCTCTTTGTCCGTGCCCGGCTCCTGTTCGCGAAAGTCGTTACAAGGAAAGCCTAGGACGGCGAACCCTTTGTCTTTATATGATTCGTACAAGGACTCCAAGCCAGTGTACTGAGGTGTCAGTCCGCACCGACTGGCTACATTGACAACCAGGACAACTTTTCCTCGAAAATCTTTAAAGTCGCGCTGGTGGCCGTCGATGTCGGGCATCTGAAAATCGTGAAAGGTGGTCATGGGAGCAAGAACTTGGGCCGCTAAGACGCAAATGGCGATCATGCCTCTATATACCGCTTCGGAAGCGCGAATGTCCCCGGGGAGGCTGGACATGGGCTAAAGTTCTTGGTATGGACACAAGCCTTTCCCGTCGAGATTTTGTCGCTGCCAGCGCAGCTCTGGCTACCGCTCCCTTCGGTGCCCCTGTCGTCTGGTCTCGGTCGAGCGTCAAGCCAGCCGTGATTTCCAGCAGCAACGGACATATGTTCAAGAACGGCGGGGATGTCACTTGCGTCGAGAAAGCCTATGGCTTGATCGAAAGCGGTGGCGACGTCTTAGAAGCCTTGATCGAGGGGGTCAATATTGTCGAGCTTGACCCGGCCGACACGTCTGTCGGTTATGGCGGAGTGCCCAATATGGACGGGGTTGTCCAGCTTGACTCATCATGCATGCACGGGGACAAGAAATGGGCTGGGGCGGTCGCCGCGCTCGAGGGTGTGCGCACGCCGAGCAAGGTCGCCTATCGCGTGGCTTCGGACACTGACCACCATCTGTTAGTCGGTGAGGGGGCTCAGTCATTTGCCCGGAACCTAGGGTTCAAGATTGAGGACGACCTCAACACCGAACGTTCCAGAAAGATCTGGCTGGACTGGAAACGAAGGATCGACCCTGCACATTTTCTCGACCCATCGACTCGGAAGAAGGCACTCATGGCCATGATTGAAGAAGGCGTTCTCGATCCGATTCACGCCTTTGGGACCATCAATTGCAACGGAATCGACGCCGAGGGGAGGATCGCTGGCGTCACAACTACCAGCGGGCTGGCGTTCAAAATTTCGGGCCGGGTCGGGGACTCACCCATCCTAGGTGCGGGTCTCTATGTTGACGGCTCAGTCGGAGCCGCCGGATCGACTGGCAGGGGCGAGGCCAACTTGGCCACATGTGCGTCGTTCGTCATCGTGGAAGAAATGCGACGTGGGGCGCACCCGACAGACGCTTGCCTGGCGGCCATGCGCAGGATCAAGTCCAACACTGTGGAAAAACGACTGTTAGACGACAGAGGGCGGCCAAATTTCGGCATGGAATATTACGCTATCGACGCCAAGGGCCGGAGCGGCGGCGCAAGCACCAACCCGCAAGGAAGGTTCGCCCTATGCGACAGTGACGGCCCTCGCTTGGTCGACTGTGCCTATGCTTGGGGCTAACTCGACTTCAAGAACTTTAGACCATCTGCACGACCAGTGTTGACCAGGATTGCTCGAACCACACCAGACGCGTCACGGACGGCGACTATGGCGAATGTGGCGAGCATGGCCCTGTCTTTACCGACCAGCTTGATCGGCTGCACTTCCCCTTTTTGTCTTACCTCGAGCCTTTCGCCGTTCAAAGTAATGTCGACGTCAATGGGCACATCGATACCTTTGTAATGGCCAACGAACGCCTCCATGTCCTCTTTGGCGACCGTGTACGGCTTACCTAAGGTGAGCTCGGTTTGCGCCCCGCCTTGATGGATGGCGGCACCTGTCACTTTATTACCAGTGTCGACCTTAAATTCGAACTTCGCCTGGACGACTTTTAAGAAGAACAGTGTCTCGGACTCGGGGAAAATGGGGAATTTTTGCTGGCCCGTCAGTTGAATCGACAACTGACCCGGTTCAAATGTGACTTCGGCCGCCCGGCCATCTGGGAGGAGGTAAGTCCCAGGGTATCTCTTGAGCACGTCGTCGGAGACTGTAAGAACAGGTGGCTCGGACCGTTTTTCCGTCCCAAAAATCAGTTCCGCAATCTTTGTGTTGAATTGAGAACTCAGGTTCGTGCCGTCGTTGCCCAGGGTGAAGATTGAGACGTGTTTTTTTGGGAACCGGGCGGTCATGGCATTGAACCCTAACCAGTTGCCGCCATGCTGAACTCGGTCTTGACCGGCGGACTTGTCTAACGTCAACCCGCAAGCATAGTTGGTCGGTTGGCCCCCGTTCAGCTTGCCGACCTGAAGCATCTTGTCGATAAGCTTACTGTCGCCCTTGCCGAGCTTATTGTTGTAAAAGTTCTCATGCCACTTGGTCAGGTCTGCCAAAGTGGTCAGGACTCCCCCGTCGCCATAAACTCCGAGGGTCGAGGATAGTCCGGCAAATTTTCCAGGGAATGTCGGCGCATAGCTGGTGGCCCGGCCAGGGACGACCTCCGATTCATCTGTTTCGAAATGAGACTGTTCCATTTTTAGCGGATCAAAAATGTGGGACTTTGCGTAGACGGCAAGGCTCTTGCCAGACACACGCTGGACGATCTCGGCGAGCAACATGTATCCAGAGTTGCAATAGTTCCACTTGGCTCCTGGAACGCTGTTCGCCCCAGTTTGGCGGACCATTGTTTCAAGAGCTTGTTGGGGCGTCCTTAGGTCGCTGAAGTTATAGCCTTCGACAACCCAAATATTGAGGTAATCGCGAAGACCACTGGTCATGTGCATCAGATGGTCGATCGTGACGACCTGTCCGAATGTTGGGATTTCGGGCAGATACTTGTTGATGTCGTCGCTTGTCGAGAGCTTGCCTTCTTCTTCCAGCAGGAGGATGCACATCGCTGTGAACTGTTTGCTGACACTTCCCACATCCATGACCGTGTCGGCCGTGTTCTTCATGCCTGCCTCGATGTTCGCGAGACCATAGCCCTTTGCCAGAACCAGTTTGCCGTCTACCGCAACTCCGACGACTCCGCCAGGCGCGTTAGGTTTGTTCCATTCTTTGCACACGTCGTCGACTTTCGACTCGAAATCAGCAGGCAACTGTGCGAAGGCCGCTTTTGCCAAGAGGGCTAGCAGGGGGGCTGTGAGCCACTTCATCACGAGTTAGTACGTGGTTCTATTGAAAAAGTGGCAGGATCGGGTCTTGGGCCTAGTCGCTAAAGCGCAGCGCGTTCTTTCACTCTCAGGTAGGCCGTGACCAAGGTTGCCGCAAGGTCCTTCGGTTCAGACTCAATTGCTGTGACTCCTGCTCCAGACAAGATCCGGGCAGCTTCTGCTCGGTGTGAATTGTAAATCGCAAGGGACGCTCGCATATGCAGTGCTCCCGGCTCTGTGACTCGCAGAGACTCCAGTTCGTTGAGCCGGGGGTCTTTGACCCTGACGACAAACAAGAGATGGTTTCGGCGCAACACACCGATCCCTTGCAGAAGCTCTCTGGCTTGGTCTTCGTCTTCTGCGTCAGTGAAGAGGACAATGAGCGACCGCCGTTTCCAACTGGCCGCCAAATGAGACAAGGCTTTGGCGTAGTTAGGCTGGATAGCTTCTGGTTGCAATCCATGGGCTGCTTTAAGCAAAGCCGCAATCTGTGCCCTGCCCTTTTTGGGCGCAACGTAAGCCCGGACGGTGTCATCGAAGGCATAAAGCCCGATCAGGTCGTGCTCGCGCTCAGCGGCATGGAGGAGCATCAAGGCAGCATCAAGGCAATGATCGAGCTTTGTCGCTCCGTCGATCTCCGCCAGCAAGTGACGCCCAAGGTCAAGACACACAATGACAGCCTGATTACGCTCTTGCTCAAAGTTTCGAACCATCAGTTTGCCTCTTCGGGCGGTCGCGTTCCAATCGACAAACCGGAAGTCGTCGTCGTTGTAGTCTCGGATACTTTCGAACTCCGTTCCAAGGCCTCTCAACTTTGACCGCCGCATTCCGGCGTCAGCCAACCTGCCCTTCTGCTTGAGGAGATCAAACTCGCGGATTGCTTGGACATTTGGGTAGATCGCGACTGTTTGTCCCGTGTCTAAGACGTGCTCGACCATAGATAGCCCAAGCGGTGCCAGGGTGCGCACAAATGTCCCGCGAAACCGACCTGACCCTCGTTCAAGCGGAACTATGGAATAGGATAGCGTCATAGGCTTACGCGGGAGGAGGGTCAAGTTCCATTCGTTGCCCGCGACCGTGCAAGTTTCTGGCGCTTCGTCTCGAACTCTGGCCTTGATCGTGTAGGGGGCTACCGATTCCAGGATCAGCTTGACCTCGTTTTCCTTGCGCACGGATATCACTGTGTCGATTGTCCGGGTCACTTTCACCGGGCACTTCTTTGACCCTAATAGAGCGGAAACAACGAAGACGACGAACAAGGCGAGGTCATACGGGACAAGGAACCTTTCAAGGCCTGGTTTGGTGATGCTGGCCAACGGGATAAGGAAGCCTGCGGCGACCAGCAAGACGAACCTCTTTGTGGGTACTGGCACCGCCATCAGACTGGTAGCATACAACTTGTGACGGACCAGTGTCTTGTTCTCACACCAGAAAAGGTCGTTCTAAGTTTTTACCCATGTGGGCTGCTTCAGCGGATTTTTGCGCATGTGATAGACCTGTCCGTTGTGGCAGCGTTGATCTACGGCGCGTCTCTCGCCACCCTCCTCTTGGAACCCGTCTTGGGCCCAGGCAATGCTGGGGCATTAGCCAGCTTTGCAGCGTTTGGGCTCACTTTTGGATACTTTGTCGTGTTAGAAGCTTTTTGGCGTGGCCAGACCTTGGGTAAGCGGGCTTTTCGAGCCCGTGTGCTCATGGCAGATGGAACTCCTATGGGTTTCTCCGCCGCATTGTTCCGCAACCTCATGCGATTGGCAGACATGTTGCCAATCTTCTACCTCGCCGGCATGGTCTCGATAATTTTGAGCCCAAAATCGCAGCGACTAGGAGACCTCGCATCAGGGACGATGGTGATTATCGAACGGGTTCGGACGACGGGTTATGTCCCTGCACCCCACCATGTAGGGATTCATCGCATGGAGTCGACCGTTGGAGACCTCTACAACATGACCCTTGAGGAATACCACGCCATCAAGAGGCTCGTCGACCGGTTCCCTAGCCTTCCGCCAACCACGCAGCAGTGGTCAGTCACGCACATATGGCAACCCTTTGCCGAAAGGCACTCGATCCAGCAAGCTACCGATGTCCACCCAATTTTTCAGATGGAGGCGGTAGTCATGAAGTTTGGCCGGACGCACAACCTGATTTGACGGGCACTGAAAAACTCTATGGAAAACTGCTCGGAAAAGTATGTGGCGAACGTCTGCTGCAAAAAGGCTCGCCGTGAGCCGCCGTTTTCCACGCAGTTCCCACACCAGAATTTGAACCTGTGCCCAATTTCAAAAGAAAGTTGTTCCAACCCTAATAAATTCAATAAGTATTCATTCTCTATCCTAGGGTCTGTCCGGATGTGTGTGGATTGTTGAAGGCGGGCCTGGCTCGGCTCACCTTGTGGAATTATCGAAACCACGAGGAGACCGACCTCGAGCTGACAGAAAGGCTTAACCTCGTTTGTGGGAGAAACGCGCAAGGAAAGACTAACCTCTTAGAAGCGGTGTCCTTAGTCTCGACTGGCCGGATACTGAGAGGGACCCGTGATGTGCAAGCCATTCGACAAGGAGCACTCGAGGGCATCGTTCAAGGAGAGACGTACGATACAGGGACGACGATACGTGTGACCCTGCGACCAAACGTCAAGAAGCGGATCGAGGTCAACAGTCTCGGTTTGACCAGAGCCTCAGATGTCATGGGCCGGATACCAACGGTTTCGTTCTCTTCGGAGGACATGACCATAGTCACTGGGGAGCCAAGCGACAGACGAGACTTTATGGACCGCGAGCTTGCACAAGTCTCACCAGCCTACTTAAAGGACTTGGCAACCTATAAGAGGGCCCTGCTTCAAAGAAACTCGCTACTCAAACTAGCCCAGACACAAGTTGTGGCAAAGGAATCGTTTGAAGTCTGGGAGGAACAGCTAGCGTTGTCGGGGGTAAATATACAAGAACGGCGCAAGTCCTGGATCGAAGCCATCAATAAGTGCGCAAAGGAGTTCCACGCAAAGCTGGGATCAGATGAAGTTTTGGATCTCCAATATGACACTAAGGAGCCTGGCAGCGACCTGGTTCTACGACTTGCCGGAGACAGGGGCCAAGACATTATTCGAGGCACGACAAGCGTCGGCCCCCACCGTGACGAGCTCGTCATCCGTGTCGAAGGCCAGGAGGCCCGGCACTATGGCAGCCAAGGGCAACAAAGAACGGCAGTTATAGCCCTCAAACTGGCTGTTATGGACACTGTCACCGATGACCTAGGCGTTCGCCCCGTGTTGCTGCTCGACGACGTCTTTAGCGATCTTGACGAGACACGCCGGTCACGGCTTATGGAGATGACCTTGGAAGGAGGCCAGGTCTTACTGACCTGCACGGAACCTATTCAAGCTGGTCGCGAACTTGTCGCACAGGCCCAAATCTTTTGGGTAGAGTCCGGAAAAGTATCTCGAGCATGAAACGTCTTGCGGATCTAATCGGCTCATCGGTCGATCAAAAGGAGATTTTGAATTCTGCCCGTGCCCAGGCAGTCACAAGGCAATGGAGCGATGTCGTGGGAGACTTCCTGGCGACCAAAAGCACTCCAGACAGATTTTACAAAGGCACCCTATATATCCAAGTTGAGAGCCCCAGCTGGGCGCAGGAACTTCGTATGCGCGAGGACATCATCGTAGAACGGCTGAACGAACTAGCCCAAGAGCGGCTTTTCAAAAACATCCGAACTAGCCCCAGCCCAATGTCACGGGAACTGAGGGAATGAGCCCTTGCTTGCCATCCAATTGCGGTCTCGACCACTTCTGGTCACCTTCTTAGGGCTCATTGCTGGACTTTCCTCCGGATATTCGTGGGTAAACCTGCTGTGGGCTTTGCTGCTCATTCCTCCGCTCTGGAAGTCTCCCAAGCTTGCGGTCTATAGTTGTGCAATTCTCTTTGGGGTCTTAATCCGCCCAGATCCGTCAATTCGGATAGCTGTCCCTGGCGGAAGGATAGACGGTGTGTTCCAAGTCGTATCCATGCCGACATCGGTGAGATCCCGAAGCGTGAGTGTCGTTGAACATGATGGTCGCCGCTACCGGCTCTACCAACCTTTGGATTCCCCCCTTTGCCTGGGCGACCGTATCACAATGCAATCGGCAGTGGTGCCCCTCTGGGAGAAGGCCGTGCCGCAGCACGGAGAAATAGCTGAGATACGTCCCTTGCGCCCGATCGAGCTTGCAAGAAGGGGCTGGCCCATCTGGAGGTGGTCTCTGGCCATGCGCCGTTCGTTCGTGTCGTTTGTGCAGGAAACCTCGAGTTCCCATCTGGTCGGACTGACAGAGGCGATGTGCCTAAACGTTACGGGTGATCTAGGAGATTCACTGTACGAGGATCTGAGGACGACAGGGACGATCCACATCGTGTCTGCGTCCGGGCTGCACTGCGCAGTGATCTGCTTAGCCCTAGGTTGGCTCCTAGCGATGCTCCCCATGCCCAGGTGGGCTCAATTAGGCGTGTTGACAGTGTGTCTTGTCTTCTATGCCGCTGCAGCCGGGCTAAACGCCCCCATCGTCAGGTCGTGCATCGGTATGGTCGTGGGGTTTTCTGCGTACTTGTTCCGAAGAGAGCCAGACCCTTTGACCGCTCTGTCGTTCGCAGGGCTGGTGACGCTTGTTTTCGAGCCGGCCCAGGTTGCAGACACCGGGTTTCAACTATCTTATCTTGCTGTAGCGTCACTCATCGTCTTTTGCCATGCAGATTGGTTGACCGCGATGATCGCGAACAAGACGAAAACTGGGCCCAAGCTATGGCTCGCCATCAAGTCAAATTTGGTGGTCTCTGGAGTCTTGGCACCTCTGATAGCTTTCTCGTTTGGGGCCGTCTCCCTGGTCTCTGTAATCTCAAACGCCCTGATCCTACCTGCCGTCCCGATCGTGGTCGCCGGAGGGCTATCGGCATGGGCCGTGTCCTGGTTCCCGGCCCTGAGCATGGGGATCAACAAGGTTTTGACGGAACCTGCGGCGGCCTTCATCCTTATGTCGGTCGAAACGACTGCAAATGCGCCAATCGCGTCCGCGGAAGTGCCTGCGTATTCTGCCCACTGGCTCGTCTTGGTCTACGCTCTCATTGTGTTACTTTGGAAACCTGACAGAATGCCTCCCTGATGACATCATAAAAACATGGCCAAGCTGGATCGGACTTTGACCAAGTCTGACTCGAGCTGGGCCAAGTCTTCTTTCGCCTTGTCCACCGCTTCTGGCTTCGCCCTTTCAACGAAGTTAGGGTCGTTGAGACGCCTCTTTAGCGGTTCGATCTGTCCCACAAGCCTAAGTTCGTCTTTCTGAAGACGGGCGGCTTCCCTCTCTTTGTCCACAAGTCCGTCCATAGGCAGATAGAAGTCGATTCCAAAGCAAGTCGTCGTGACATATGCGCCCTCTGGACGGCCCTGCTTGAGTTCTGCCACCCAGCCCTGGGAAGCGATTGTTTCCTGACCTCCGTCCAAGTCTCCTTCGAAAAAGACTTCCGCGACTGTTGCACCTGGCGTGAGCCCAAACTCTGCCCTTAGCGCCCTCAGGGCTCTAATTGACTCGAGCCATCGTTCGACCCTAGGTTCAACTTCGTTGTCGTGCCACTCGCTTGGAATGTCGGGCCATCTTGAATCCATGAGGTGCTGCCGTTTGTCGCGAGCTGGCAAATGACTGTAAATCTCTTCTGTGATAAAGGGAATGACGGGATGGGCAAGCTTGAGGAATGTTTCCAGTGCCCGTACAAGCACCCACTGTACTGTCCCCCGCTGGCCGGGGTCAGCGAGCCGTCCTTTGGAGACTTCGATGTACCAATCGCACAACTCGCTCCAGAAAAACCGGTAGACGGCCTGCGTCGCTTGTTGCATGTTGTACGATTCAAATCCTTCGCGCACAGCCACTTCAGTCTTTGCGAGCCTACTGAGCAGCCATTTGTCGAACACGTGAAGTTCTTTTGGCGCCTCGTCCTGAAACCCATCGAGGTTCATCAACACAAAGCGAGAGGCGTTCCATATCTTGTTGCAAAAGTTCCTGGCGTCGACCGTCTTCTTATCGCTGTAACGCAGGTCTTGGTTTTCGCCAGTCTGGCTAAAGAGAGCCCAGCGCAAGGCGTCTGCGCCCTTGTCACGGATGGTCTCCATGGGGTCGACTCCAGTACCCAAGCTCTTGCTCATTCTCTTACCCTGCTCATTGAGCACTGTGGCGTAGATGTAGACGCTCTTGAAAGGAACTTCTTCAACGAAATCGAGGCCCATCATGATCATGCGCGCAACCCACAAGAACAGGATTTCCCGGCTGGTGACGAGCACGTCGGTCGGGTAGTAGCGCTCAAGTTCTGAAGTTTTTTCCGGCCAACCGAGGGTCGCAAATGGCCAGAGCCCGCTGCTAAACCATGTGTCTAAAACGTCGTCGTCTTGCTTGACAATGTCTTGCCCGGCCTTTTTCTTGGCTTCCTCCCAACTCGTCGCCGCGACCGGGGTGCCGTCCGCTGTGTAGTAGACAGGAATTCGATGCCCCCACCACAGTTGGCGGCTCACACACCAATCGCGCAGGTTTGTCATCCATTCTAGATACACACCCTTATAACGCTCGGGTACAAATCGCACCGATCTATCCTCTGCGACGCGAATGGCTTGCTTGGCCAGCTCCTTTTGATCGACGAACCATTGTTCGCTGGCCATCGGTTCGACGGGTTCGTGGCTCCGCTCACTGATAACGAGTGAAATCGCGTGATCTTCGATTTTTTCCAAAAAACCTTGTTCTTCAAGGTCGGCGACAATGCGCTTGCGGGCTTCAACGCGGTCGAGTCCAGCATAAACGCCACCGTCCGGCGTGACTTTTGCCGTCTCGTCGAGGGTCACAAGGATTTCCAATCCGTGCCGTTGCCCGACCTCAAAGTCGTTCGCGTCGTGTCCAGGAGTGATCTTGACCGCGCCTGTGCCGAACTCAGGGTCAGGATATTCGTCAGCGATGAGTGGTATTTCGCGCCCAACCAGTGGGAGCACCAGAGTCTTGCCAACAAGGCCGGTATATCGAGAGTCCTTAGGATGTACAGCAACTGCGACATCAGCGAGCATGGTCTCAGGGCGGGTCGTGGCGACTACAATGTGTCCGCTTCCGTCGGCATAGGGGTAGCGAACGTGGTAGAGCTTGCCCTGGACATCCATCCGCTCGGTTTCGATGTCGCTGACGCTTGTCTTGAGGACGGGGTCCCAGTTGACAACCCGTTTTCCCCGATAGATGAGGCCCCGGTCGAACCAGTCGATGAAGACCTTGAGTACCGCGTCAACGTACGCGTCGTCCAGGGTAAATCGCTCAGCTGACCAGTCGAACGCGCATCCCATAGCACGGAACCCCCTTAGAATCTCTCCGCCGCTCTCGTGACGGAACTGCCATGCTCGTTCTAGAAACTTCTCGCGGCCAATTTGAAACGGGCTCGTGCCTTCCTTTTTGAGAATCTTCGTGACAACCCCTTGGAGCGCGATGCCCGCGTGATCCTGCCCTGGGAGAATAAGGACGTCATATCCTCGTAGCCGCTTGTACCTACCGAGCAGATCCTGGAGGCCATAGCACAGCGCGTGCCCCATATGGAGGGATCCAGTCACATTCGGAGGAGGGATGGTGATGCTGTAGACTGGCTTGTCTGGCGCGCTTTTTGGCTTGAAAAGGCCCGCCTCGTCCCAGGCCCGGTACCACTTGCTCTCGACGAGGGACGCGTCGTAGCGCGTTGAAAGTTCTGTTTCCATATTGCCGCTTTCCTGTCTTGAAAGACTTTGGGCAGTTTACCTGTCGAGAATTGCCCCTAGTTGCTCTTCGGGGCCAGGTCGGAGGTGAACAAATCCCGGACGACCTCCTCGGCGCTGACCTCCTCGACGGCAATATCTAGGACGGTCAGGTCACGAAGGACGCTGGCGGTGACCGATGCCACTTCTGCGCGTGGGACGGCGAGAACGGCCGAGAGCTCGTCAGATACGACCACAACGCCATACCCGGTTAGGTCAGGAACGGCACCGGAAAAGGTCAACCTGAGTCGCCGGGTCTCAGAAAAACGCGACATCAACTCATCTAGTGTGCCCGAAAACACCAAGGAACCCATGTCGATCACGATGACCCTGCGGCAGAGCTCTTGGACGTCTTGCATATAGTGGCTGGTGAGCAGTACAGTGCACTCTTCGCGCGCGTTCAGATCTTTTAGAAAGTCACGGATGCGCTTTTGACTGACGACATCGAGGCCAATCGTGGGTTCATCCAAAAACACGACCCGAGGAGAGTGGATAAGCCCAGCCACCATCTCGCACTTCATGCGCTCGCCAAGGCTGAGTTTGCGGACCTGCGTGTGGAGCAAGTCCTGGAGTTGCAATACTTCGACCAATTGTTCGATCCGTTCGTCGAACTTCTTCTTCGGGACATCATATAGGTCTCGGAGAACTACGAAACTGTCCCAGGCTGGCAAATCCCACCAAAGCTGCTGCCTGTTCCCCATCACGAGCGCGATCTGCCGCAGCATTTCCGCTTTGCGGTCGAACGGCTTAAACCCGAGGACTTCTGCATGCCCAGATGTCGGCGCCAATATCCCGCTGAGGATTTTGAGCGTGGTCGTCTTTCCCGCTCCATTTGGACCCAGGAAGCCAACGATCTCCCCGGGGTCGATCGAGAACGACACATTCTTCACAGCATCGTTCAACGTCTTTTCTCGGGAGAAGAGAGCACGGATCGAACCGCCGACCCCGGGCCTCTTTTTGACAGATGAGTACGATTTGCAGAGATCCTGGACCACAACGTCGGGCGTCATGGCCATAGTTTCACGTGAAACATTGAGGGGTCAGAAAGCCATAAGACGGTAGCGCAGGGCACGGACGAAAGCAGGAAGGAGTCAAGCCTGTCGAGCACACCGCCATGCCCTGGCAACGCGGCGCCTGAGTCCTTGAGCCCGGTGACGCGCTTCAGGGCGCTTTGGGCCAGGTCGCCCAGCTGCCCTAAGACTCCGGAGATAGCCCCGACCATGAACGATGCGTAAGGGGCTACCCTGAGAAGGGCCCCTAAGGCTACGGCGGTCAAAATGCACGTCATAAAATTCGCGATTGCGCCTTCCCATGTTTTCGATGGTGAGATCGCAGGAGCGAGCTTGTGACGGCCGAACTTTCTGCCGATCAAGAGGGCCATGGTGTCCCCAATCCAGAGTGGGACAAGCAGCAGTAAGGCCAGGTTTGCGGCGAACTGGCCTGTCCCTAGGGGCGTTTGTTGGTGGGTGACGTAGACGGTGGCCAGCGGTGCACCGAGCCATGCTGCCGCCATCGGTGCCGAATATCCTCTTCTCAGCCCTTGAAGCACGCCAAGGCATCCGACCGCGTAGGCAAGCCATAGGGTGGCCCAAAAATACCAAGTCCCCGGTGGCGTCGACCAGGCTACTGACACAGGCAGGACGTAGCACAGGAGGCCAATAAGGACTGCTGCCAGGGGCCGGTCTTCGAGACCGGCAATACGAACCAGTTCGGCGAAGCCGACGACCGCGACCAAGACGGCAAGCACTGCAACCGGTAAAGCATGGGTCGTGAAAAGGGCGAAGAGGCTGACGAGGCCCCCGAAAACGGCCGTCGAAACCCGACGGCCCATGGATCCTGGGCCTTTGACTTCGGTGTTAGCCAGGTCGTTTTCGGAGGTCGTCACGACTACGGATTGACTTCGACCTCAATCGTCGCGGTCGCTGGCTTCTTCAGGCCATAAACGTCAGAGACAGTCAGAGTAATCTTGTACTTGCCGTCTTTTCGGAACTTCCTTTTGATCGATTGGCCTGTGGCGTCGACTTGGATCCCGTCCTTATCGTCGAAATCCCACTCAAACTTTAGTGGGCTCGAGCCTCCGTATCCGCCTGCAGTCAAGGTGCGCTCGTCCCCTAGGGCCAGGTTCATATAGGCCTCGCCTTCAATCTCGGCGGAAAGCGGAGTCGTGTCGCTTGTGATGACGGCTTCGCCGAGATAGAACGTCGCGGTCGCGTCGCCAGCTAGTGCGACTGATTGGACGATCTTATTCGTGCGGCCAAGGCCAGCTATGGCTTGGAGCGGTATGCCAGACTTGACCCACCCTCTCTGGTCGGCGAGTTTTGCCCTAAGGTCAAGGAAAGTTTCTGACTTGAGTCCGTCAGTCGTCGTCACGACTACCCGAAGGCTCTCAAGCGATTTTGAACTGGACAGGGTCGTTTTTGCCCCGCCTCCACCAGCCACTGAGCCTCCTCCGCCTCGGCCCGGAGTGCCGGCGCCACCCAAGTCGTCGCCTCCTCCACCGCCTTTGTTTCCTCCGCCAAGCCCCTTTCCTGGTGACCCACCGCCCAAATTCCCTCCTCCTCCACCAGCTTGTGGTGTTGCCTCAGGTAACCGAAGTGTAAAGCTCAAGAGATTGTCTTTACTTTCGTAAGCCGACTTGAGATCGACAGGCGTTGCAAAAGTGAAGATCCCACCTT
>JAEURO010000021.1:0-2964 GCA_016788345.1 Chthonomonadaceae bacterium | reverse complement strand
CGCTCTCCGCCGAGTGCCAGCGCGACAACAACGCCCGCCAGCGACCGCCGCAGAATCGCCTCCACATCTGGTGGGCACGCCGTCCGCCGACTATCTGCCGCGTTGCCATCCTCTCGGCCTTGCTGCCCCACGATGTGAAGCTAATGCCTTGATCTTTTGCAGAGCGCGTTGGTGTGTACAGGGTTTGCGCTGCGAGGAGCGAGGCGAGTGCGACGGCTCCCGTCGTCATAGCGAGTCTCATTACCTTTTTCATTGTTTTTTGGCGGTCCTTGTTGTGGCTCCCCCACTGATCCTTTGGATGGCGAGGGCTCGGCCTGTCTCTTTATTGACGTCTATGACCACTCCAGAGATTACTCCATCGGTCTCGGCGACTTCAAACCTGGTCGGAAGGCCTGTCCTAAACCTGTGCAAAATGACGTCCTTGTCCATACCCAAGACACTGTGTACGGGCCCACACATTCCGACATCTGTTATGTAGGCGGTGCCGCCTGGCAAGATGGTCTCATCGGCAGTTGTGACATGGGTGTGGGTGCCAACGATTGCAGTCGCCCTGCCGTCCACGTGGTAGCCGAATGCGATCTTTTCGCTCGTGGCTTCGGCATGAAAGTCAATGAAGACGTGGGCGTGGTCAAGATGGGGCTCAATCCACTCGAAAGGGTCGCCGTAGGAGTCCATGAACACGCGGCCGCACAAGTTGACGACTCGGAGCCGAACGCCGTCCCGCTCAACGTGGCACACGCCTTTACCAGGCACTCGCTGGGGCATGTTTCCAGGCCGGACAATGGGGGCACCGCTGTCTAGATAACCGTTGATCTCGCGCTTGTTGAATGCGTGGTTCCCAAGAGTAATTGCGTCAACGCCAGACTTCAAGAGGCTGTCCGCAATTTCGGGTGTGATCCCAACGCCTGCCGCACTGTTCTCACCATTCACGATGACGAATGTCGGGTCGTGTGTGTCCATGAGCGTCGGCAAGGCCTCGGCAACCGCGCCTCTTCCCGGGCGACCGACAATGTCGCCAAGAAAGAGGATGCGGTAGCTGCTCAAGATCCTATCGTACCGCAGGATGTGTTTGAACTAAGTGAAGGACGCGCCTCAAAAGTTGCCCTCGGCCTCAGTTTTCTGCAGCCTCTGCCGGAGCGATGACAACACGCCGATCGGGCTCTTCGCCTTCGCTATATGTGACCACACCCTCAAAGTCCTGTAGGGCTTGGTGGATCACTCGTCGCTCGAACGCAGGCAAAGCGTCCAAAACGGCTTCCTCGCCTCGCTTCTTCACTTCGCCCGCGATGTCGATCGCCAGTTTTTCAAGCACCTCTTGCCTGCGGTCACGGAAGTTGTCGCCATCCAGGACGACGCGGACATGGTTCTCGATTTGGCGTGAAATGACTACGTTCATCAAGTACTGCAAGGCGTTCAACACTTCGCCTCGCCTGCCTACAAGATATGAGGCGTCCCTTCCCGAAATGCTAAGACTTACGTACTTCCCCTTGATTTCCGTCGTCTCCACGATCACATTGAGGCCAGATTCTGCCAGGAGGTCCTTGAGGATGCCGCAGACTTTCTCGGCATCGCTCTCTGTAGCGACCGCTTCGGCGTCTGGCGCGGCGGTCTCTACTGCGGCTGTGGCTACAGTCTCGGCCTTGGCTGGTTTTGCCGTTTTGGCGGGCTTTTCGGCCTTGGGTTTTGCTGCAGGTTTTGCCGCAGCCTTGGTCTTCTTGCCATCGGACTTGACTTCAGCCTTGATCTTGACTGACCCCTTCCCGAACAGCCCCTTGCTTTCTTCGAGGACTGTGACGTCCAATTGCCCTGGGTCGACCCCAAGTTCTGCCGCTGCTATGTCCGTGGCTTCTTGGACTGTCGAGGCGGCGATTTCTAATGTTTCCATAGTGTCTGTGCTCCTGCCCGAAGGCAAAACTGTCATCTTTTTTTCCTTGCCCGGCCACTGCCGGCTTTACCAAAGAGAGCAGGGTCAATCCTGTTCTCGACATGATCGTCCTTTGGTTTTTCTTTGTTCTCCTGTGCGCCGTTTTGAGATGGGTTCGCTTGCTGCTCCATCATGGCTTGAAGTTTCTCCATGAAACCAGGTTTTGGCTTGACTCCCCCGGGCACAGTCTGCACTTTCTCCAAGGGTTGAGAGGGCATGACTTTATACACATAGAGGGCTTGCGCCGTCGCGAGTACGTTCGCGAAAACCCAGTAGAGAATGAACGCGCTCGGCAAAGTGTAGGTGAACATCCCGATGGTGATGAACACGGACACACCAAGGCCCATGAGGCGTTGCTGTCTGACCTGTGTCGGATCAGAGACAGGCATGAGGTATTGGCTTACGATCATCGAAATTCCGTAGACAATGATCAAGAGATGGTCTGGCTGGCCGAGGTTTGGGGCCAGATCGAGACCCAAGAATTTGGTCGCCCCCGGATGGATCCACGCAAAAGTCCCTTTGTCGAACTCAAACCGATAGAGCTGCATGGCGGCCAAGACAACCATGTAGATGGGCATCTGGAGGACGGCGGAACCGCATCCCGCGAACGGGTTCAGCCCATACTCTTTGTACAACGCCATCGTCTCTGCCGATAACTGGGCTTGTTTGTCTGGCGGGACCTTGTTTGTTTTCTTATCTGTAAACTTGTCTTTCAGCTCTTTGGCATAGGGCTGGATCTGCATCATTTGCTTACCAAACCGGTACTGCTTCATTGACCATGGATAAATGATGATCCTGACGACAAGGGCCAGCAAGAACGCGGCGAACCAGTAGCTGAAGCCTGACTGCGACCCAGTCAGGCGTACAAAGAAGTCGATGGCAGGAAAGCCTGGGAAAAGTCCCCAAACCATTTCGGACTTGTTCTTTTCGCTCAGTTTCTGGACCAAGGTGTCATAGAGCTGGCTGGGTGACACAGCGTTTGATTTGAAGAACGGGTCAGGCGAGACAGCCACTGGTTTAGCCCAGGCCTCCTTAGTGCG
>JAEURO010000219.1 GCA_016788345.1 Chthonomonadaceae bacterium | reverse complement strand
AAACGATATGGGCGCAAACACCCGACGTCAGCCCCATCCAAGTCGACCAGAAGCATCAAAGGGAGATCGACAATGACGTCAAAATGGGAAAGGAGTACTCCGAGCAAGTCCTCAAGGAGCTCAAACCTTCGGACAACAAGGAATATTCAGAGCGAGTCAGCCGGATTGGCCATGAAATGGCGGCGATTGCAAACAGGTCGACTGTGAAAGTGACTTGGGGAGACGCCAGGCTTAGCCCATACAAATACGAGTTCACTGTTGTCAAAGGCGAAGACGTCAATGCCTTCTCCCTCCCGGGTGGCTTCATCTTTGTTTACGAAGGCTTGGTGAAGTTTTGCGAAAGCGACGATGAATTGGCTGGTGTCCTCGCCCATGAGGTGTCGCACGCTTCGTTCAGGCATATAGCCACTCTTCGACGCGAGCAAAGCAAATTCGACATCGTCAACATTCCGTTGATCCTAGCGGCCATTTTTTCCAAGAGCCCTGAGGCAAGCAACATCTTGGTTGGCACCGATCTTCTCAACCGGGCTATCGGAAGCGGCTGGAGTGTCAGAGCGGAGGAGGCTGCAGACTTCGGCGGCTTGCAGTACATGCTTCAAACGAAGTACAACCCGGTCGGAATGCTGACCTTTATGGAGAGACTAGCATTTAAGGACCGTGGGTTGCCTAACGCCAACTACAGCATTTTCCAGACTCACCCTCCGACGAGCGAAAGAGCCAGTGCCTTACTTGACCGTCTCCAGGAAAAGCAGATCGCAATCCATCGAAGCCAGGTCACAACATCGTTCAAGTCGCGAGTTGTGCCAGGCGAGGAGGGGACTGTCGAGCTTTGGTTTGGCAAAACAAAAGTCTATGCCTTTGCAGGATCGGACGCGTTGGAGCGGGCCGATGCGGCCAGCACGGCGATGGACTCCTTTTTCGATTCAGTGCCAGCGCTCTATGAGCTGACAATTGTCGACAAAACAAAAATCGTTGGGCAAGACCGGCTGCTGATCGAAGTCTCACCAGACGATGGGACGAATGCTGCCCAAAAGGTCGAGCTAGCCTTCACACAACTTAAGAAGCTCGTGTTCGACCTCAACTATCGACTATGGCAGAGCCACGACAGGGCCACACTTTCTAGCTGATCCTCGCCTAGTCGCTACCATTTCGGACGTGCCTGGACATCGCTTCCAAGGTCGCCGGGCTGACATGGTGCTCAATGCCTTCCGCATCGGTTTCGGCTGTCTCGAGCGGCACGCCTAAAGCGAGAAGAAACTGGACGACTGTCTTGTGCCGGATTCTTGCTGATTCTGCAATAAGCTTTCCCTTTGGGGTCAAAACCACGGGCCTATAGGGTTTAGCCACCACGTACCCTTCTTTGTCCAATCGCTTGAGGGTTTTCGAGACTGTGACCTGGCTGACGCCGAGCCTTTCTGCCAAGGCACCGACCCGCGCCTGTCCATTGCTATCAATTAGATCTGAAATGAGTTCGACATAGTCTTCGGCGTTCTCTGACTTGTGGTCCCGCCTCGTGCGCTGGAACGGCCCTTCATTCATAGTGCCATGACACCTCAGGATACTTGCATATCAGGGTCTCAATTTCATTCCGAGTCGGGACGTTGGACGAGGCTCCAGCCCAGCCACAGGTCAAGCTAGCCGTCGCACAGGCAAATCTGAGACTCTCCAACATTGGCCAAGACTGTGTCAATCCATGGAGCATTCCGGCCCTCAACGCGTCGCCGGCACCGGTAGTGTCAACAAGTGGATGGGCTGGGAAGGCGGGAAAGCTTTGGACGGGCCACTTGTGGCCCAGCGGGTCTTGACCGCCCGCAACCACACCAAAGGGGCCGTCGGTCAAAATGCAGTAGCATCCCAACTTGGATGCGAACGACCGGACGACCTCCTGATTGACGGCGAGGTCTCCAGGGGTTCCATACCAATCGGTACTCGATTGCCACATGTCACACCTCTCTAGCGTGTCGCTCATGTAATCTTCGACATAGGCAGGCATTTTTTTGTGACGTGCACCGACGACCAAGTCTTCGACCGCTGCCCCGACATTAGTGTCGACCGTGACCCAAGCCCCTGGGTCGTGAGGCAGTAACTCTGGTTGGGCCAGCCCGGGCAGTTCGCGAAACCCTCGTCCAAACATTGTCCGCTGGCCATTTGGCGTAACATAAATGTCACATACTGGCAGTGGGCCAGCTTGTTCAAAACTTATGATCGTCGAAATTGCTTCTTCGTGGAGCTTGGATGTCAAAGACTTGTCGTCGAGCCGGTTGCCAATCAACGTGACGTCATGGCCCCAGGCCACGAGGGCTTTGGCCGTATTGAAGGCTTCACCGCCTAAATACTCTTGGGAGTCATCGATTTCCACATAGCCACCTGGGCTCGGAAAGGAATTGACGTTGTGAACCCTGTCCAAACACACCGTCCCGAAGACATAGACCATATCTCAGCCCACCTGGTCAGGCTTCGAGGTCTATATGACCATCGTTCTCTATGCTGGCGACTTCGTCATCTTCGTCTTCAGTGTCCGAAGGGCGAAGCTGGGGCCTAGAGCCTTGCTCCCTTTTCCAATCTGACGCATTGACCCTAGGTGCCGGGTCTGGCGGCCGGATGGGGCCTACTCCGTCCACAGCGGTTATGCGACCTGCGCCGCTCCTTGCTCACGCAAAAAACCGCGGAGCCTTCCCATGGCTTGGGTATGGAGTTGGTAAACCCGGCTCTCGCTGACTCCCAAGACTTTCCCAATTTCCTTAAATGTCAGGCCCTCAAAGTAATACAGAGCGATGACAAGGCGCTCTCTCTCTGGAAGGTTGTCGACTCCGGAGGACAAAATCCGCCTGAGGTCTTTCCCTTCGACTTCACCAGAGACGCTGGCGTCTTCGTCGACGATCATTTCAATAAAGTGGATATGGTCGTCGCCGTCGTTTGATCCGCCAATAACATCATCTAAGCTAAAAACGTTCGTCCGGCCAGCTCGAACCATGAGGTCGCTGACCTCTTGGTCGCTGAGTCCAATGAAATCCCCGATCTCTCGGACGCTTGGCGGCCTTCCCAAGGCAAGCTCGAGCTTCTGTTGAGACCGCTCAAGGGCCTTAAGCTTTTCTCGAATCGACCTAGGCACCCAGTCTTCGTCGCGCAGCATTTCTAAGATCGCGCCACGGATCAAAGCGATGGCATAGGTTTCAAACTTAACGTCTCGTGAGGGGTCGTACTGGTCCACACTCTTCACGAGACCCACGACACCGGCACTGACCAAGTCGTCGCGGTCGAGTCCATTGGGCACATTGGCGACGAGCCTGCCAGCAGTGATCTTGACGAGGTACGAAAAATGATTGATCAGGTCGGCCCGTGCATTCGGGTCTTTATAGATCTTGCAGTCAAT
>JAEURO010000218.1 GCA_016788345.1 Chthonomonadaceae bacterium | reverse complement strand
CCTCTTCAAGCCATTTACTGCGAGCGCAAATGCCTCGACAAAAGGCGATGGAAAGACGAGCCACAAGTACAAGATGGACTCCAAGATGAGCGTTGTTGTCAAAGAGGTCCTCGCTAATGGAAATCTCTTGGTGGAGGGCCACAGGTCTCTGACGACCAACAAAGACAATGAGACGATCGTACTGAGCGGGATCGTACGGCCTTTCGACATCAAACCCGACAACACCGTCCTGAGCACCCAGATTGCTGAGGCAAAAATCAGCCTCGCTGGAAAAGGGCAAATCCAAGACCGACAGCGAAAAGGGCTGATCAACACACTTCTGGACTGGCTGTTTTGAGAAAGGCAATGACAAAAATTCTTAGACTCCTAATCTCTTGTTCCTGCGTCGTGACAGTGCCCTTGGCACTGGCACAAGCTGGACAATCTACGCCGACCCAAAAGCAGGCACCTCCGGCCGGCCAACAGCAACAGCAACAACAGCCACCGCAACTAACCAAGGAACAGTTGGATGAAATCCAAAAACTTCTGGACAAAAAGCACCAAGAAGAGCTGGAGCGGATCCGCATGGCTGAGTCAGCTGGAATCCGCGTCCGTTTAGGTGACATTGGTCGCTTGCGCGGGGCTAGGTCGAACATTTTGCAAGGCGTAGGGCTAGTCGTTGGCCTAGATGGATCGGGCGACACCAAATCGACACCCTGGACAACAACTCTTATCTCAAACTACATGGCCCGATGGGGAACGATGGTCGACCAGGCACAAGTGCGATCCAAGAACATTGCTGCCGTCATGGTGACGTGCGAGATGCCGGCATTTGTCGCCCCCGGAGCCAAGTTGGACATTACGGTCAGTTCGAGTGGGGACGCAAAGAGCCTTGAAGGCGGAGTCCTCCTGCCGACCGTCCTCACCAGCATGTCCGACCCACAGACCCCAATCTGCTCAGCATATGGGTCGATCAGCATCGGCGGTTTTAATGCCGGCTCAGGAGGAAGCAAAGTGTCGAAGAACCATGCTTTGACAGGGATCGTCTCTGGTGGGGCCATGGTCGAAAAGTCGGTCAACACCCAGTTTGTCTTTGAAGACAACATGATGTTCTTTGACCTAGACGAGCCTGACTTCACCACCGTGACCAGAGCGATGGAGTCACTGCAGAAAGCCTTGCCAGATTGGACCATAGAGGCCCAAGACGGAGTAACGATCAAGCTACGCTTTCCGTTCGGTACTTCTCCGACTCTGGCCGCCCAAATGGTGGAATCTACTACGGTCATGGCCAACACGCCAGCGACTGTCGTCGTCAACGAACGGACGGGAACAATCGTTGTTGGCGGTAACGTGAAACTGGGTCCGGCAGTCATCGCACATGGTTCACTTCAAGTGTCAATCACAACCGACGTCCTGATCAGTCAACCAGCCCCATTTTCTAACGGGGAGACTGTAATCGTCCAAGTGCCACAAGTTGACGCCGCAGAATCTCAAGCCCAAATCGCCTTGGTGGCCCCCAATGCAACACTGGACGACCTGGCCCGGATCCTTCAAACTTTGAAGGTCAGTGCCCGAGACATCATCGCGATCCTAGAAGCTCTTCAAACCCAAGGTGCCCTAAAAGCGAGGATCAAACACCAATGAGGTTAGAGGGGGGCATGCCTTTTCATCGGCCCGAAAACCCGCCTAACGGGCCTCGGATCAGACCGGATTTTTCCAAAGCTCTCGAGCAGAAGCTAGCGGGATGGGTCGGAGAGCCGGGAGAAGAACGGTCACGCCTGCTGGCCCCTGTCGTCGCACCGATGTTAGACGAGAAGGGCGCACTTTCGCTCGACAAACTCTCTATACAAACACGAGAGGAGTTGGCCAAGCTCCAAAAAGCCTCCGAGGGTATCGAGACCATTTTCGTCAAGAAACTCCTGGCGACGATGCAACAGGTCAGCCTCGACGGTCAAAAACATGGACCAATGGCAGAGTTTGCGAAAGATCAAATGACAACCTCGGTCGCAGAGAAGATCGCTTCTAGCAGTTCGAGCGTAGGCATCGCCAAGCTCATATTTTTGAACTCAGGCCTGTCGATCATCCAGGCTGAACTTGCCCATGTCGGTCCGGAAACACCTAGGCACATACAATCGACACAGTTTCAGACACAAGCAACGGCTCCGAACGGGACGGCCCCAATCGCCGGTCCTATCGGATTGCAAGGACACACTAAAAATGACTAAACCGACCAAACAATTGGAACAACTGTGGTGGGACTGGCTGAGCACAGCCGAGCGCCTGCTTCGCAGTCTTCATGAACAGACCGCAGCACTGACTTTACGTCAGACCGAACGAGTCGAGACCATTCAGCCGGAGCTCGACCGACTCCAAGACTTAATGGCTGAAATCGATCAAAAAGCTGTGGCCTGTGCCCAAGAGCTGGCCGAAGAGTTTGGGACTGAACCCAACCTTCGAAGCCTTGTCCAGGCGCTTCCAAAAGCCGAAGCACAGCAACTCCAGTCGGTTGCAAACCGGGTCATCGTGGTCGGGCGAAACGTGCAACAGGTCGTGGCTAAGAACCGTGCCCTGATTGAGAACGAGCTAGAGTACGTCAACGGTACGATGGCCCTGATCGCGAAAGCGGCCACGGACAAGCAGTCCGGATATGGCAAAGCCGTCGTTCAATCGAACTTGGTAATGAACCAAGTCGCATGACCCGATAATTGACAGTATGCCGAGTCCCTTCGGAGGCATCAATATGATGTCGTATGCGCTGAGGAATTTCCAGTCCGCGCTGGAGACCTCGGGGCACAACGTCGCGAATGTCAACACACCTGGCTACTCTCGCCAGAGGGTCGACTTTGCAGCAAACGACCCTCACGTCTTCTATAGCCAGGGCTGGAAGTCGTTGGGGCAGGGCGTACACATTAGCCAAATCGAACGGATCAGAGACCTCTATTTGGATCGAAGCCTGACGGCTTCAAACGGACAGTTGGGGAAATTTTCGGCCGCGACGAGCGGATTGAGGTCAATCGAGGGTGTATATGGTGAGCCGAGTGATTCGGGAATCGTCGCAGCGATGGGAAAATTTTACGATGCTTGGTCTGGGCTGGGCAGCAACCCGACCGACCCAGGAGCAAAGTTTGAAGTCCGAAACGCAGGCCAAGTCCTTGCCGACAGGGTTCGTGGAGCATGGCAAAACATGGACGGGCAAGCGTCGCAAAACAAGAACCAGATCGATACGCTAATCAGTCAAGTCAACGACCTAGCTGACCAAATCAGCAAGTTGAACAAGTCCATTGTTGCGGCATCGATCAGCGGACAATCGCCCAACGATTTGCTGGATCAACGTGACCAGGCGATCCAACAAATGGGCTCTCTAGTCAACGTTCACACCGAGACGTTCCAGGATGGGACGGTCGCTGTCTATGCT
>JAEURO010000217.1 GCA_016788345.1 Chthonomonadaceae bacterium | reverse complement strand
CCAGAACTTAAGAGGGGCCGTTTGTCGAGCCATGGCCAGTACGAGGAGCAGGAGGTATCCCACTAGGCCGACCACTGCGACTGGCATTGGTCCCCACATTGAAGTTTCGTGACGGGCTACCGTCGCACAGCCACCTGATGGGCCACAGGGTACCGACTGGTCTGAGTAATGTGCGTAGGTCAGGACTCCCGCTATGTACACGCCAGCCCAAGCTAAGACCCCCGCCAGCCTATTGATAAGAATTGCAGGGTTCGATAACTTTTTACTCGTCAGCGGCTCGGCTCTAAGGCTCACACTGTCAATTATACGACGGATCTGGAGCTCAGACTGCCGTCAGGCCGTTACTGCGAGATGAGGCCAGTGCCTTGCAACTCTGCAAAGAGGGCCACCATGCCAGCCTGTTGTCTCACGCTGGTCAATGCAGCCAACTCGGACGCTTGAGGCGCTAATGTGGGCTTTTGTGTGCTGATCGGGCCCATAAGTGATCCCCTATGTGCCGTGTCGTCGAGTCCAAGAAAGTGTCCGACTTCATGGACTGCGGTCGACAACATGACTACGTAGCTGGCCGAATCGCCATTAGGCAAGAAGGTGCTTACTTCTATCGAACCTGTCAGGACCGTTCGGAAGTCTCCGCACCAGTTCTGAACAGCCCGTCGAGTTGTGGCTAGGCCAAGAACGTCTCGGCCATAAAACGACAATTTGGGTCTAAAATCGAACTTGAGCGAAGCATCGTACCAAGGACACTCGACAAAGGAGACTTGCCCACCTAAGGCATCCTCCCACGTCTTTAGAGAGGCTCTGGCGATTCCAAGTAAGTCATTGTTGGCGGAGTATGTGACGATCCGGGGCAACAAAGTCAGCTCGGCATAGGCCTGAGCTTCTTGATACCTCTCGGCTTCTAGGCAGGTACGGGCCTTTGCCAAGTTGGTCTCGACTGAGTCCAAGACCTTTGCATGTGCACTGGGCGTGATCAAGGCTCCACAAGTGACGAAAGTGCAGAGTGAGTAAGACTTAAGACTAAACATGGCACTGTCCTAAAAGAAAAGTTCGGATTCATTTTGGACTAAGCACCAGGTCAAGAATACTGGCATTTGTGCCACAAAATTACTAGGTTTTGCGGTTGGGCCGAACGATCGTACTAAATATGGAATCAGCCTTTTCGATGCAAGGGGCGGTATTGTTGTGGTAAGCGCTTTGGTCACCGGACTTGTAGTTGAAAACATTGCGATCATAGACCGCGCATGCGTGGATCTAGGGTCTGGACTGACCGTACTCACGGGCGAAACGGGGGCTGGGAAATCAATATTGGTGGAAGCGTTGGGCTTTGCCCTTGGCGATCGTGCAGACAGTTCTATGGTGAGGTCTGGAGCCGCAAAGGGCACTGTCTCGCTTACGGTAACCCTTCCTTCCAAGCTTGCTGCTATCTGGGGGCGAGAACTCGGATCAGACCCAGAAGATGGGGCATTCGTGATTCAGCGCGATCTCTCGAGTCAAGGACGGTCGGCTGTCAGAGTCAACGGGATCCTTGTGTCAGTTTCGCAGCTGAGACAGTTCGGCAATGCCCAAGTCGACCTCCACGGCCAACACACACACCAGTCTTTACTTGTCCAAGACAACCAGCTTGAATTCCTCGACGATTGGATAGGCGAAGTGGCGGACAGACTCAAATCCCGGGTCGGAGCACTTTTTTCCGATTGGAACAGGGTCAAAGCCCGAATTGAGTCGGTCAAGAAGTCTGACAGAGAGCGCGCCCAGCGCCTCGATATCTTAGATTTCCAGATACAGGAAATCCAATCTATCGAGCCTCTCATCGGAGAATTTGAAACTCTCAAACGAAGCCTTGAACGGTTAAAGAACTCGGAAAGTCTGATTCAATCTGCCAGGCAAGGGTCGCAAATCTTGGGTAGCACTGAAGGTTCTGTCTTGGAAAACTTAGTGAGAGTTGTCCGTGAGCTAGAAACGCTGGGCAGGCACGATAATTCTTTATACAACCATTTTCAAACTGCTTCAGATGCTCTTTACGCCTTGCAAGACGCCCAGCGGGCTTTGGCAAGTTTTGCAGACGCTCTCGAATCAGACGAGGGTCGGCTAGAAGCCACTGCCCAGAGGCTCGACAGCTATCATCGCCTCTTCAAGAAGTACGGCGAGGACGAAGAGG
The DNA here is from genome assembly GCA_016788345.1 of Chthonomonadaceae bacterium. Taxonomy (GTDB): domain Bacteria; phylum Armatimonadota; class Fimbriimonadia; order Fimbriimonadales; family Fimbriimonadaceae; genus JAEURO01. Next base: position 1,274 of record JAEURO010000217.1, on the reverse strand, counting down.
CTGTGATCCGGTTCTTAGCAGAAGCCCTGCATGAGCGGGACGACCTCATGGCCGCTGATGCGACACTTGAGGACCTCTTGGCCGAGTGCGAAAGGCTTCGTAGCGCCTATATGTCCGCGGCGACCGAATTGAGCACTCTGAGAAGAGACAAGGCAAACCAATTTGAAAAAAACGTGGAAGAGCACTTGCGGGACTTGGCGATGGAAAAAGCCATTGTCTCTTCTGAGATCGAGGAAGCAGAACCGGGGCCAACCGGATTCGACGTTTTGACTTTTTTGATGAGCGCGAACCCAGGAGAGCCTCCAAAGCCGTTGCACAAGGTCGCGAGCGGGGGCGAGATTAGCCGAGTCATGTTGGCAATAAAGGCAGCTGGTGCCCGATCAAGCGGAGTGCCTACGCTGATTTTTGATGAAATCGACACTGGCATAAGCGGAAAGGCGGCAGCGGCGATGGGGCAGAAGCTACGTGACCTGTCCAGAGACTTCCAAATCATTGTTATCAGTCACCTTCCGCAAATCGCCAGCTGCGCGGACCACCACCTGCTCATCGAGAAAACTGAGCAACGGGGCAGGGTCGTCACACAGATCCGCGTGTTATCGGACGACGAGCGAGTCCTTGAGGTCGCGCGAATGTTGGCGGGCAACCAGATTGGCGATGCTGCCCTTGCAAACGCTCGGGACCTTGTTGCGAAGAGCCGGGCATCAGCCCTTTAGTTTCAGTCCGGTCGCACGAAAAGTAGTCAAGGCTGCGTCCAATTCGCGCTCGTTCCGCTCCGAGCTGAGGCCGCCTTCCGGTGTCCACGCGTCTGAGGCGAAGGGCAGAACAAAACTGTCTGGAATGACGTGCATCCGAACATGGGCGAGAACCGGACGGAGCGCAATCAGACCCCGTGTGCCTCCGAAGGCTCCCGGTGACGCAGCCAAAGTGGCACAGGTTTTGCCATCCCAAACATTGCTTGTGCCCGTCGATTGATCCTTACGGCTGCCCCAGTCCAAAACGCTCTTCGTGAGAGCTGTGTATCCAGCATTGTATTCTGGGCTTACGATCAAAACCGCATCCGAAGCCAGGATTCTTTGACGCATGTCTCGGACGACATCCGGAAACCCTTGGGTCGCCTCAAACTCGTGCTCGTACATTGGGACTATGCTGACCCGGGTGTCAAACTCGTCGACCGCTACGCCCGCCTCACGTAGTTTTGAGACAGCCAGCTTGAGCAAAGACTGATTGTACGACCCTTGCCTTCTGCTCCCAGCGAAGGCAAATACCCTTAGGTC
>JAEURO010000216.1:239-3474 GCA_016788345.1 Chthonomonadaceae bacterium | reverse complement strand
ACCGATTGACTTGGCCACAGACCTTAGGCCGTAAAACCCACACCCAACGCCCACTGGCCACTTGCCCATGGGGCTGTCGACGACCGCCTCACGAACCACACCTGGCTCGACACAGGCATATCCACCCAAAAATGGCTCGCACACTCGGCAAGACATGTTCCAGTAGCTCCATCTGTCGGGAGTCCTGACCAATCGGTTGACAGACTTCGCGGCCCAAGCGTCATATTGAAATTTTATGTTTTCACTTGATAGGGCGTCGAGCGGCTGGTTCGCTCCAGTCGCCACGATGCGTCCTCTGATGACTTCGTCCTTCAATTCAAAACCGAGTTCTTTGTAGAGCGACGTTCGGTGTGCGAAAAGCATGGCCGGCCCCTCGCCCTCAGTCTTTGCAACGTCCAGTACGTGCTCGATGAGCTTATGTGCCAGTCCGCGTCCGCGGTGCTCGTGATCCGTCGCCACACCGGCAATTCCGATGCACCTTCCCCATCCAAAGGTTAGACCTGTCGTCGTCAAAATGCTGACCATACGTCCGTCAACGGTCAACGCCCACTTTCGACTCAATTCAAATACATTGGGATCGTAATAAATCGGGGCTGCCCGCCCAGGATCCAGATTGAACACGTCACAAAGCAAGCTCAAGAACTGATCGGATTCACCCGGTTCGATCCTCCTGATTTCGATCAACGCGCCACCGAAATTTGTACCGTCACCTCGACCTCGGCTGGCAAACTGCTGACCCCTGGCGTTCGCTTGACCTTGACCGTCCTCGTCACATCTCTCTTTACCCGGGAGAGGTCGACCGGCTCCGTGTCGATGGTGGCCAGTCGAGAGATCACGTCACTTTCGCCCTGAATGACCACTTGACTTGGCTTGACGCTGTAGCCTGTGACCCGATAACCAAACTCGGGTTGGCCGATCCAGACTGGGGTCACGAGCACACTCTTCTTCACGGGGGCAGCAGCCACAGTCGGGTTTATCGAGACTTCTTGCGGTGACAATTGCACATTTCGAACCGGTCTTCCCTTCTCGTCCAAGGGTTCAAGCGGAAGAAGGAACGTTGCCCCTGGGTGGACTTGGGACAGGTCGAGGCTCACCCGGACTACCGTAACCATCGCGACCAACGATTCTGCGCCCGTGACAGTGACGGTGCTCGGCGTTGATGTCGACCCGTCGTACAAATAATTGCCCGGTGTCCGGCCCGAAGGTTCGATCATGACTTTTCGCTCAGTTGAGACAAGTTTCTCGACATTGAGGCGGATCATCTTGTACTTTGGCTCAAGCGTCAAACGGCCGCGAGACGGATCCCTTCCAAGTTGGACCGTATAGTCATGGACCCCGATTCGCCACCTGGGAGGGTTGACTTGGGCAGTGACTAGAGACCGGTCCAATTGATCCAGATACTGCGCAGTCCCTTTGGCCTGCATTTCCCACATCCCGGGTGCTCCAACCACAGTGAGGCCTTCCGGAACTCCACTAATCTCCAACGTCGCTGGAAACTGGACGCCTTTTGGTGTAGTCAGGACAGGAACCAGCGCAAGCCTGGTTCCCACGGCAATAAGGAGAGAAGCGACGGCCAGCAAGATGTTTTCACGGCTCAGACCCATTATCCCACCTTCTTGACTTTGCGGTCCGGAGTCGCCCTTCGATGCCGTTTTTTCGTCGAGCTTCCTCGAAGCTCTTGGTTCAATATGTCTCGAAGCTCCTTGGCTGATGGAACCTTGTGCACCCGGCCGTCTATCGCCACGGCGACCGAGCCGCGCTCTTCGCTGATGACGATGGCTACACAATCACTTTGTTCACTGATTCCGATGGCCGCACGGTGCCGCATGTGGAAGTGCGGATCCAGTTTGGTGTTTTCGCTCAAGGGTAGCCTGCAGGCTGCGGCAAGGGCAAGGTTTTGCCTGATGATGACCGCACCATCGTGCAAGGGACCGCCCTCATTAAAAATCGCCCCTAAGAGAGGCGCCGTCACTTGCGCCTTCACAGGGACCCCGTTTGCAGCAATGTCGTCTAGCCTCGACCCTCTTTCGATGATGAGGAGTGCACCTGTCCTTTGGTCGCTCATCTCAGTGACCGCCGCAACGACCTCCTCCAGGACATTCGCAGACAACGAAACTTCGGCTGTCATGAATTTTTCGGACCAACTTCCGATCCGCGCGAACCCGTCTATAGCCTGCCTGAGTTCCGGCAAGAACAAAATCACAAGTGCGACTGGGCTCAACAGAGTCGCTTTTTCTAAAATGTAGTGGACGGCCTTGAACTCAAGAAAGTCGCTCAGCACCAAGGCGACAATAAACACTGCGACGGCCAAGACGACACGCCATGCCCGGGTTCCCCGAATGAGTTTGAGGAGCCGGTAAACGATGTACGCCACCAACAAAATGTCGATGACGGTCACTAGAGCTGTCTTTCCCGGGACGAACATGTCCCGGACGCTCTGGAAGAACTCGTTCAAGGCTGACTCTATTTTAACCTATTGCCTGCCATCATAATTCTCTGTATGGAGCCAAAACGGACGATTGAACACGTCAGGGCCGACATCGATGAGATCGATGCCGAAATCGTTCGACTGCTTGCTCAACGGGCACGTCTGGCCCTCGAAATCGGTAAGCTGAAAGAGTTCGGCAAGAGACCCTACTTCTCGCCAGAGCGAGAGCACCAGGTCTTTGAGAGGTTGTCCAAGCTCGATTCAGGCCCACTCACTCCGCTCCAGATCACGGCTATTTTCAAGGAGATCGTCAGTGCGGCTAGAGCGGCTGAGAAGCCTCTTTGCGTGTCGTTTTGGGGCCCAGAAGGAACGTTCTCACATTTGGCGGCGACACAGATGTTCGGGCGTTCGACATCGTTTTTGCCCGTCGAATCCATAGAAGCTGTGTTCAAAGCAGTCGAATATGGGCGGGCGGACTACGGGATAGTTCCGATTGAAAATTCAGTCGCAGGAGTCATTCCCGAGACGCTCGACATGTTTCCCGTCACCAACGTCAAAATTTGCGACGAAACGTTCTTAAAGGTCGAACATCACTTAGCATCTGGCGGTGCCACCCTGAATGAAGTCGATCGGATCTATGCAGGGCCCCAGCCAGTTGCCCAGTGCCACAACTGGATCAGGAACAACTCGTGTCCGAACTCAGCCACGTACTGCAGCGGCTTCTCGAAATCCGTGTCGGACAGGAAGTCCGAGATCACCACGAGCAGGCCGCGGTTCACGTACTTGCTGACGAACTTCCGCGACACC
>JAEURO010000216.1:0-229 GCA_016788345.1 Chthonomonadaceae bacterium | reverse complement strand
CAACTTGCCAAGGGCAGAGGTCGTCAGTGCTGCCCCAACAGCCAGGGCGGCCGAGATGGCAATGAAGGACGAGAATGGCGCGGCTATCGTCAACACCCTCACGATCGAAAACCTAGGAATGTCGGTCTTAGCCGAGCGGATCGAGGACAGCCCGGACAACAAGACCAGGTTCGTTGTGCTAGGGTTCAACGAGCCGAAATCGACTGGCCGGGACAAAACTACGATCCTG
>JAEURO010000215.1 GCA_016788345.1 Chthonomonadaceae bacterium | reverse complement strand
ACCGCTTGGAGCGTCTACAAGAACGACAGGCCGTTCGAAAACGGCCAGGGGCTTGACAAGAAACCATAGAATCACGCGCCCATCCACTCCCGCAATCAAGTCCATGTCTTGGGATTATGGAGTCCTCGACATGTTCCTGGCGGAACGAGAACAAGCGCGTCACACATGGAGGCGTCATGCGTCACTTGGTCGGACGCCCTTGACCTGGCCACCCGTCGGCGGTATCTGTAGTTCAGGCTTTGGGCATGACCTAGTCAGATGGCCGAGCAATCTTACTAGCCTTTTCTATGAGATTTGTTGCCGCCTGAAAGAGTCCACCAATTTTCTTCGAGAGTTCTGAAAGCAGGTCAGAATTCTGTTCTTCAACCTCGACAACGGTCTTCTTGCTGTCTGGTGCTTTGGTAGCCCTTCGCGGCTTGAGGCTCGAAAGTGGGTCACTAAAGATCTCCCTTGTCAAATCGATGGCAGCAAGCACAGCAGCTTGTTTCAATGTATCGTCACTGCCAGTCGTCAAGTCCTGAAGCTCTCCTCTAAACGCAGGATAGCTAATGCTCAGGTTTGCTCGATGCGCATATTCTTCCTCGAGTAATCGCTCACGGTTATAATGAACTGTAAAGAACCAGATCACCAAAACGAATGGAGTGACAACTCCTAGTTTTCCTAGGAGCTGTTCCTGGAGCGCCCAACCGTTACGTGAAGAAATGCAAAGCACCAGAACTGCCGCCATAATGGCCGATCCATATGAGATGTAGAGTCCTGTAGCAAGTTTCTCTACTTTCGACGAAATTTCTCTTCTTCGGGTGTCATACGAGCCAAACAGGCTTGTAGCTGACGCTCGGGTGAGCACCACGTCAGCCTGCTTTTTCACGCTTTCCAAGCTATCGAGAAATGCATCCTTCTCCGCACCGTATTTGTCAACTGTGAGTTTGACTTCTGCTTGAACATCCCGCATGGACTGAACGTGGCCGTTTACGTGGTCAGCGAGTACATCTAATTGTTTCTGGATCGCCTGAACGGATCGTTCTGATGCGCTAGCGTTGGTCTCCAGTTCGCGGATCACCTTCAGGTGTCCCTCAGCTGTTGCTTCCACACCCTGGATTTTTCTTGTTCGCCGGTTCGCTTGCCCCTCGATTCGGTTCAACCGCCTTACGGCCCCCTCCTGAGCCGCCTGAGCCTCTACCGATTTCGCCGCGCGCAGCTCAATTCCGCCAACTGCTTTGGCGGCCTTCTTGAGCTGATTGTCTGCTTGCTGTCGTAAGTCAGCAAGTTGATCTGTCGCTTTTCCAAAGCTTTCGATGAGGATGTCCAGCCTACGCTGCTTGAGTGTTACGTTGAGAACATCTACAGCATTGGCCAAGGTTGTTAGTTCGCTGAGCTTCGCTTTCCCCTGCTTTACTTGCTTTAGTAGAGCCGGAAGCGCAAAAACTTTTGCGACAGCCTGGGCCTCACCGTCGGAGACCTCATTATGCAGGTCAAGCAATTCCAATAGGTCAGATACTCCCCGTTTCAGCCTGGAGAACACCTTTTGATAGTGCTCCCTCAGTCGCTCTTCGGTGGTGCCGTTTTCAATACTGGCGTTTAGCGCCTTGTCGAATGCGAATCGATCCGCGCTTTGCTTTGCGGTGGCAATCTTCTCCCTGATGTCTTTATCCATTTCTTTCGTAGCTCACTATGTATTGTCCGTCCAGCTACACCCACTCGTCTACCCGAAGGTGTTGCACTTGAGGCAGACCCCGTTCCGCACCAGGGTGTAGGAGCCGCAGTTGGTGCAGGGGTCGGCTGGCACTTTCCGTTCTAACGCCAGCCAGGCGCGCTCGTCGCCCGTCGGAATCAATTGACACCTGACACGTCGCATGAGTCGCCCTGTTCTTTTGCAATTGTGACCTCAATGTTGTCCCTTCAACCTCTTCGCTCTCGCAGCCTGCTCGGCGATAACGCCGACAAAATACTCGATCCAAGGCGTCAAGTCCTCATCCTCCGTATGCCAACCCGACTGCGCGGCCAGCAGAGCATCGTAGTACTGTCGCCGAGTATCGAGGACCACCTGGTCCAGTGGGTACGAGCGGACGAAGCCATAGCCTGAACGCGCCAAGAGCACGCTTGCCAGCATGCGCCCGACCCGACCGTTTCCATCGGCAAAGGGATGGATGGCCAGAAAATCCACATGAAACTCCGCCACAAGAAGCAGTGGATCCGCTGATGTCAAGAGCCCGTTGTACCGTTCGACAAGTCCGGCCAAAAACTCGCCACAACGCTCTGGCGCGACCGTCTTGATGGTCACAGCTGTCCCATTCTGGCGGTAATCAATCACGACTGGTTTTGCTTTCAGCCTCCCCGCTATCATCGGCTTCGCCGATTGGAACATGCGCCGGTGCGCCTCTAATATGAACTCCACCGTCAGTTGGTCAGTCGAGCCATATGCCCACCGATACGCCTCGACTTGATCTTGGAAGACCTGCAGGCGGTCTGCAAGCTCTGCGTCTACACGTTCGCCAGGTTCAGTGACCGCGGCCAGGAAGGATCCGAAATTTTCCTGCCCGAACCCCTCGCCCTCAATCTCGGAACTGGCAAACACGGAAAGGGCGATGGCGTCAACCTGCTGAGCGTCGATCGGCGTTTGTTCCCCAGACGTGCTACCCACCACCTTCGCCCGCTCGGTCAATTCTGCTGACAACGAATATCTCGGGTCTGGCCGAAGTGGCTGGACAAATTCAGAGCTTATGACGACTCGCCGCGTCTCCATGAATTCTCAACTACACCCACTCGTCTCCCCACACGTGTTGCACTTGAGGCAGACGCCGTTGCGCACCAGGGTGTAGGAGCCGCAGTTGGTGCAGGGGTCGGCTTCGTAGCCTTTCAGGCGGGCGACGCGGACGGCGTCGGAGAGTAAGGATGGTGAGGGTTGTGAAGATGGTGAGGTTGAACTTACGCCTACTGGGACGGGGGGCTCGACATATGCGTACGACTTTCCATTTCCAGTCCTGTGTGCGATTTCATCCGGGCGGCCCTCACCACCCTTACCCGCTTCACAATCCTTACTATCCTTACCACCTTTATCACCCTCACCCTCTTCACCACTCTCCAAATCCAACGCCGGCTGGTTGCCTTCGCCCACGTAGTCGTGGCGGGTGTCCTCGGGTTTGACCTGCACCAGGTCGTAGCGGCCCAGGTAGTTCATGGCGAGCTCGCGGAAGATGTAGTCGATGACCGAGGTCGACATCTTGATGTTGTCGTGGCCCAGGACGACGCCGTTCGGCTCGAACCGGGTGAACGTGAACGCCTCGACGAACTCCTCTAGCGGCACGCCGTACTGCAGGCCGAGCGAGATGGCGATCGCGAAGCAGTTCATCAGCGAGCGGAACGCGGCGCCCTCGCGGTGCATGTCGATGAAGATCTCGCCGAGCTTGCCGTCGGTCGCCACGCGCAAAATCGCGTCCACGTGGTCATCCACGTAGAGCCAATCGCGAATCTGCTGTCCCTCGCCGTACACCGGCAACGGCTTGCGCGCAAGGCAATTGAGAATCATCA
>JAEURO010000214.1 GCA_016788345.1 Chthonomonadaceae bacterium | reverse complement strand
CTGTCGAGTTGTAGGTGTAATCCATCGTCCCGTCCACGTTGATCGCACTCGGCCCCGTCCGCGTCTGCTTGGCTTGCACTACTTGCCCGATCCCGCCTCCCTGCCTGTCAATCGCTGCACTTTGCTCAACAAGGCAGTCCGGTCAGCTTCCACCAACAATTTTCCGAGCTCTTCAGCATGAATAAGAACAGACTCCTTATGTTCACAGGTGTCTGAAATCGCGACCAATGTGCAAACACATCTGTGCATTGTCTCTGCCACTTCAGGCCACGGAGCCATAAGAATGAACGTATCGGGTGGCCAGGGAACATGCCCGATTCGAAGTTGAACCGCATCTTGTCGGCTTCGCCTCCACGCAATTGAAAACACGCAAAACCCTGCTATTAGCAATAGGATTGAAACTCCATTGCCGGCCAAGGTGCTCCGGCCGCAGAATGAACCCACTAGAAGGCCAGATATTAAGATCGAAAATGAAAGAATGTATAGGCCACCTCCAGGCACTTTGCCTCTAATCGCCATGTTGCCCAAACACAGACTGTAAGATGTCCAGTCCCGACATACTCGTCGCTAAATTTATGTCAATTAATAGCGAGTCTATAATCATCATGTATCCCAGAATGGCCGCTGCAGCTGAAACTCGCCGATTTGTATTTCGCTGTTTCTTCATCACTTCCAGCCGTTGGCTCGCTTCCTTCAGATAAGCCTCAAACATCTTGCCTTGAATTCCGTCAGGGTTGAATCGCCTAATCATCCACTCAAGTTGCCGGGCCTCTCTTCCATGCCAATAAGAAGCACCGAGCATGTACAATCCAAGGTACATTTCGATAACTCCGCGGATGAACAAGAGGAACTCTCCGGCGTTGCCCGAAGCGTCGACCATTGCAAGGGGGTTGTTCGAGCAATACAAAAACCAGTTTCCGCCATCTGCTTCGCGATCCTCGCTGACAAACCGCCCCGTACTGGGCTCGTAGTACCTCGCTCGCATGTAGACCAGCCCAGACTCGTCGTCAGCACGGTGCCCAAGCGACGCGCAGTAGCCTTGCTTCGGGTTGTTCGCGTCCTTGGTCTGGCCCCACGGGTCGAATACCCGCTCCGAACTCCAAGAATAAGTCCCGTTAGCGCCTAAGGAAACACCGCGGACGTTGTTACCGTGAGTGTCGTAAACCGGCACCGAAGACGTATAAACGTCGCTCTGGTCGTCGAAGTGCTGCTGCCACTCGATGCCCCGCGCCCCTAAGCCGTACCAGTCGACGTCCTTATAGATCGGCCCGCTCACCCCGTCCCGCCAGGTGCGGTCTTCGCCGAGCGGCATCTGCCCGTCATAGTAATAGCGAGAAGTCGGTTTGTTGACGTTTTGCACCGTGTCGTAGTAGCCCGACACTTCTTCGCCGTCCATATTAGCCGTGATCGTCACGTTCTCGAACTTGTCGATCCGCATCCCGTCGGCGCGGTACTCAAATTTCGCCCCGACCGCGGTGCCGCGGCAGGCCGTCATCCGACCGACCTCGTCCCAGTCGTATTTGCGCACTTTCGACGGCGTCTCATAGTCCTTTCACGACCTGAAACCGAGTATACCAAGCGTCCCGACGTTGCGGAAAGTCTGTACTTCTCAAGGTTTAAGGATCGTGATTTCGGCATAACGCCTAAAGTCTCGCTCGTCCAACGTAAGAATTTGTACGATTCCATGAGCCTTCATCGCGGCCACATGGTTCGCGTCATGGACCTGCTTGCCGGTGACGGCATAGCTACGGACGAGGCGCCACCACTCGCCATATATTCCCGGTACGTCGTCAAGCAGGTGCAAGACGCTCTCGACGGCGACCATGAGCCGGCCTGCCTCCTCGGTCGAGAGTCCGAGGCCGTTCGCGTTCACAGGACGGGTCATCACGGCCCAGCACTCGCGGGCGATCTGGGGCGTGAACACCAACCTGTGGCCTTCAGCGATCAAACTCTCGATTTTGGAGGCGGCTGGGCCGTGCATCGGTTCATCAACGGAAACGAACCTCAACACGACGCTCGAATCGACCAAGATGTCCATGACCGGGTTAGTCGTAAAGCATGTCCGTCGACAGGGCGCAGTCGGGCAGTCGCGGAAGGCGGCTCTTGAAGGACTCGATAATGCTGACCGCTTCCGCCCACTTGACTTGGGAGGGCCTCTCGTCGGCGGGCACGTCGGCGAACAGCACGGTGACTTCCGTTCCGTCAGGCAACTGAGCGCCGCTCTCCAACTCGATTCGACCGTTCCGGGCTATTCCTTTGTACCGCCGTTCCAGGGCCATGCTTGTTAGTTTACACTAGGCGTGCAGTGCCCCAGCCCGCCCAGGTTGCGGAACGTGTGGGTGGCCGTCACCCAAGAACTCCCGTTCCACTCTTTCTCGCGGCTCGCAGTCATACGGTTGAGGTTGTCGTGTTTCGAAAAGCATGGTTCCTAATCGATTGTTGGAAAATCTCATAGGTTCATCTTGGGCTTGGACGCTCGATATCGCCTGACTCTGGTTGCTGGTTCGTCTTTCGCGACTGATATCTGTAGGCCCAGTGCGCTATCCACAATGCGAAACCGTAGAAAAGTGCTCCAGCGAAATACCATGGCCACGATCTAAGTTGCGACATGTCTATCGTGATGGCCAAGACAACGAAGAACAACGTAAGATACCAGTCAAGTGGCCCTCTTCGAATATTCATCAGAAGGACGGATAGGCCAAGCCCCAAGCCAATGTAACGCAATGCGTCATGTAACCCAAAATCGCGGCCGATAAAGAAACATCCGATCGACAGTGCGACTACGAAGATGCGGTTCTTCTTGAATAACGTTACCAATCCCTGTCCCGGCTAGAAGTATGCATCGACATAGTCCATTTCCCAAATCTGTGCCAACATCAGGCCTGATCTCATGCCATAGTACATGACTACTGCAGCTCCTACTCCACCAAAGAAACCACGTCGCATCGCCTCAATTTGTTTATCTTTTAGCTTGTCAAGGTCCAAGGACTTGCCGTCCTTGGTCTTAAACGCGACGTCATAAATAACACTCGCGGCCAGAACGATCAATCCGTTCCAAGCATACTTGAATGCCTTTGGATCATGGAGGAGCCCCGATGCGAGGATCATTCCGCAATACGCGAAAAGCACGCTTGTCATCGAAATGATAAACAAATCAGAGTATGTCTCTTGTCCGTCTGGATCTGAATTCGAGATTCCATTGTTCTCGCAATACACAAACCAATTCCCTCCGTCTCTTGCCGGATCCTCGCTTACAAACCGTCCCGTGCTTGGCTCGTAGTACCTCGCCCGCATGTACACAAGCGAAGACTCGTCGTCCTTCCTATGCCCTAAGTTTGCGCAGTAACCCTGTTGTGGATAGTTTGCGCCAGACCGGATCGAACCCCAAGCGTCGTAAGTCCGCTCATTGCTAACTGTAAAGTCGTTCGTACCAGACCGCGACACAGAACCCACATTGTTCCCGTGCGTGTCATAAAGAGGAAAACCCACAGAAGTGACATCGCCCACTGCGTCGTAGTGCTGTTGCCAGTCGATGCCTCTTGCCCCGAGGCCATACCAGTCTTTGTCGACCTTCGTCACCCCAGAGACCAGCCTCGTAAA
>JAEURO010000213.1 GCA_016788345.1 Chthonomonadaceae bacterium | reverse complement strand
CCGACCCCCGTCACCCCCTTTCGAATATCTGGAAGGACTTCACCCCACACTTGAGCCAATTCCGGCATCGCTTAAATTATGCACGGGAGGCGGTAAGGTTCATCAAACTTAGGGACGGTTGGTCTGAAACTGTCCGAGCCACTTTCCCTGAATTATGGCCGTCCCAGTCAGTCCTTCTCCAAGGGATTCGAACACATCTGCAGAGGTTTTGTATTCGGACCTCGAGTCGTCCGGTAGCCTGACCTGCACGTAGTATTGAAGCTCTGACCGGTCGTACATATCGCGATCGAAGACGGGGTCGCCGGTCTTGTTGGTAGCCACGCAAGCAATGATGTACGCGCCTTCGACCGCTTGTACTGGCGACGCTGAATCATTTTTGAAAGTGTGCCTGAACCCGATCCATAGACCTGCGGCTGCCATGGCACATCCGATAAGAGACACGACCAAAGGAAGCCCAGCAAATGCAAACATGTTGGGGTCGCCCCTTTTTGCCATGGCGGCCGCTCCACCAGCGAGCATCATGAAGTAAGCCATTACGCCGAGCAAGGTCAGCGAACCTCCCACAATTGTCAGCATACTGACCAGCCTCTGCTTCGACGAGTCCATCCTACAAGTCTACAACTTCATAGTCGAGTTCAGTGACCATGCTCCATCGAACAAGAAATGTGGCCCCTGTCGGGATGGTGTCGACCACTTGGATCGACGCACCTCGGGCATCGCAAATGCGCTTGCAGATGGCCAGGCCGATACCAAAACCTCTGGAGTCGGGCCCGTGGGCGGATCCACGATGAAAGAACCTGTCGAAGATCATGCCCTTGATGTCGTCTGGAACCCCTACTCCTTGGTCGGCCACAGTGACAATTGTTGAGCCCTCGGCTGCCTCTAACCGGACCTCGCAAATGCTCCCAGGTGGAGAAAACCTAAGCGCGTTCCCAAGCAAATTGTCGAGGACAAGGGCCAGTTCACCCTGTAAAACGGGGGCCTTGGCGGGTTCGATCTTAGATGCAAGCTTGACCTGAGCTTCTGCAAACTGGGAGCTCCACCGGTCCACACACTCCTGGACTGCGACTGTGATATCGACGACCGGAGCCGGAGTGATTTCTGACCTCGAACTGACCAGGAGAAGGTTGACGAGGCTTGACATACGTACTGACTCCTCCAAGGTCGAACGCAGGACTGTCTGATACTCTGGCACCGACCTGTCTCGGAGGAGCGAGGTTTCGACCTGCCCACGGATAATTGTCAATGGGGTTCTCAATTCGTGTGCAGCGTCTGCCAAAAACTTCTCCTGCCTGGTCACCCCTTCTTGAATTTTGTCCAGAAAGTGGTTGAGATGGTCTGCAAGCGCACCAAACTCGGGATCATGTGGCACCGCCAGCCGCGAATTCGGCCCAGCTGAGCTCAGTCCCCTGGCTTCGTCCGCCATGGAGAGCAGCGGTCGAAATGTCCTGGCCGTCGTCAACCAGACCGTCCAAGCTACGAAGGCGGTGAGCGGGATCCAGATCAAAGCAAAGAGAATAATGAGCCGCCGGTGGGAGCTCGACCATGCGTCCCAATTCATGCCGACGACGATTTGGTAATTAGCCACGGTGCGGGACATGTATCGAACCGCGACCTGGCCAACGTTGACCGTGCCTCTACCTTCCATCAACATTAAGTTCAGTGGCCCTGTGTGGAGGTAGGGCTGGCCATCTTTGAATATTGTTACAGAGATTTCATTCGGGCTCTCAGAGACTTCTTCGATAGAGTTCTCAAGTGCCCGGGGCACTGCCCGGGTCACCGCGTTGAGAACAGTCTCCAACTGGTCGTCGGCAGCCTGAGCGTCCAGGCGGTCGTAGTAGATGGCGACCGCACCAAAGATTGCTGCCAGTATGGTGCCAAACAGAATCCCGACTGTCAGGGTCAGCTTATGCCTGTGACTCAGTCGCATGGGCATCGCGAAGTTCTAGGACATATCCAATGCCCCGGACAGTGTGGATGAGGCGTGGCTTGCCTGACCCCTCGATTTTTGCTCGCAAGTAGTTGATGTAAACAGGAATGACATTTGACGCCGCATGGGGATCGTCCCATACGACCTGCATGATTTCGTTTCGGCTCATGGTGCGGCCTCGGTTTCTCATCATAAGTTCCAGCAGAGAAAACTCTCGCGCCGTGAGGTCGACCCTCTTATGGTTCCTTGTCACAGTCCTGGACACAGGATCAAGCGTCAAGTCTCCGATTGTCAGCCACTTCAAGTTGGACGAATGACGTCTGAGAATCGCCCGCAACCTCGCCATGAGCTCGGCAAGTTCAAAGGGTTTGGGCAGATAGTCGTCTGCTCCAAGGTCAAGGCCCGTCACGCGATCGTCGAGGGCATCTCGTGCCGTGAGAAGAATGGTAGGAACTTGGACACCCCCTTGCTTAGCCCTCTTGAGAAGCTCAAACCCGTCCATGCCTGGCAACATGACGTCCAAAATGAGAGCGTCATAGGAATTGGAAGATAGTTCGTCGAGCCCTTCCTCGCCGCTGGCAACTGAGTGCGGCCTAAATCCAAACTCACTGAGCGCTTCAGAGACAAAGGCTGCAACCTTTGGCTCGTCCTCGACCACCAAAACTCTGGCACCCGGTTCATCGTTCGACATGGTCGGGTTTGAGGTTACCACGGAGAGTTCCGATGGTGTGACTGTCCAGCGGTAAGATTCGCTTTGTGTTCGTCTCATTCGAAGGCCCGGAAGGGGCCGGCAAGAGTTCGGTCATTCGGTGTCTGGCCCAACTGGCAGAAGAGTCGTCACTGAGGCCGCTCTGCACCCGAGAGCCTGGCGACGGTCCGCTAGGGGCCCGTATTCGAGACATGTTGCTGCACGGTGAGAACCTTTCTCCAAAATGCGAATTGTTCCTCTTTCTGGCAGACCGGGCCCAACATGTCGAGTCTATTGTCCGCCCAGCACTAGTGGCTAAACAATTAGTTTTATGCGACCGCTATTCAGATTCGACCCTCGTCTACCAGGGATACGGTCGGGGCCTGGACAAAGACCTCCTTCGCGAGTGGAACGACTTTGCCACCGGAGGACTGGTCCCCGACCTGACCCTGTTGCTTGATATCGACCCAGAACTAGGTTTGGCCCGTATTGTCGGTAAGGACAGGCTTGATAGCGAACCTCTCGATTTCCATCAGGCTGTGCGTCAAGGATTTTTGGCCGAAGCCGAGCAAGACCCGTCCCGGTGGTCAGTAGTCGACGCTTCGCGTGACTTAGAGACCGTGGTGGACGATTGCTGGGCTGCCATTCTGCGTTCTCTCGAAGCTCGGCACAAGTAAAATAGAGTCCTTACATGTCACGAAAAGAACTGGACGACTGGATCCTAGAAATGGGAGTCGAATTGCATCGGCTCAGTAGCGAGTTGGCTCCTGCGGCTCCGAAAGTGGCGCGCCAACGAGAATGGTCGCCGCGAGTCGACGTTCTCGAAACTCCAGACCATGTCATTGTCCGTGTCGAGTTGGCTGGTGTCCAGGTCGGCGAGTTCTTGATCCGATACCATCAGGGCCACCATGCCTTGGTTGTCCAAGGTGAACGAACCGAGGAAGAATGTCCGACACATCCTCATTCACCTCACCTTTTGGAAATCGAGTACGGCCGGTTTGCCAGAGAAATCGGGCTTCCG
>JAEURO010000212.1 GCA_016788345.1 Chthonomonadaceae bacterium | reverse complement strand
ATTGCTGGGCCATCCTCGCAACGCGGGATCGAAGAGCCACAGGTGTCTGGTACTTGGAGTCAATGGCACCAAATGAGCAAAGCGATGCTGCGGCAGTCGCTTTGTTGGCCCACTTTCGTGCTTCTGCTTCGTCAGGGGTCGGCACATAGACGACAAAGTCGCCTTTCACCCTTCGGCAGAGCAGCCCATTGACAGGGAGTGCGGTCCGCATCCGGGCCGCCAACTTTCGCATGGTGGCCTCAAACTGAGGTCTGCCGATCTGAAAAACTCGCTTGGTGTAGCCAGGCCAAAGACCTTCTTCGACTCCATGGCCAGACGCCCCAAGGCGTGGCCAAGCTCTGCTCCCGAGAGCCTGAGTGTTTCCACCATGGCGTCATCGATCCCATGGACCCGGTTTGTTGTGACGGTCAAGAAACCAAATGGTCCCTCTTCATAGAGGATGGGGACGATCATGACGCTACCAATCCTTTGCTTGATTGCGATGTCTCTGGACATGGTCTCGCTCGACCTGGCGTCCGAAACGAGTACCTCTGGGTGCCCTTGATTCACCCAACCCGCGACTCCGTCTCCCATTGGAAAGGTCATGTGGTCGAGCGCACGGAACGTTGAACCGACCTGAGAAAGAACCGTGGTGGCTTCGCCCTCGAGCATGGAGATAGACAGATGGTCGGGCTTGAGCGATTCGGCAAGTTCACGGACAATCCTCGCGCAAAGAGATGGCGCGGAGTCAACGCCCTGAGTGACGACCGCCAACGAGTGCAGGGTTTCCGCTTGCCGGGTTCTCCTCCGGTCGGCCAATGTGCGTTCTGTACGTCTGACGAGCGCCGCTAACGCTTCGGACAGGTCATTGATCGTTTCCGCGGTGTCTGCGACCTTGTGCCTGATTCTGTCGAAGATGGTCACTACGCCAACGATCCTGCCCTTTATCTTGAGAACCGTTGTATGCGAATGTTGGCTATCTTCAGAGCTTTTGAGCGCGCTAGCTAAGTTCGAGAAACTGCTTTTGATCTGCCATTCGGAGGCAAACTCGGGGACTCGAAGGGCTGTATCTGCAAGATTCGTAGGAACGTCACCGGTGACGGCTTGAACGACCAAAGTGCCCCTTGACTGTGTCATTGAATGGAACGTAAGGCCGTCTACCCCGAGGGTCTCTCGTAGCTTCTTGGCGAGTTCTTCAAGGTCGTCGCCGTTCTCAGTCAAGGTCTCGTTGAGTTGGACAAGGATTCGGTCTCGCTTGGTCCTCCGCTCTAGATCCAACGAATGGTCTCGCAGTTCACGATATTTCTCTCGCAAGTCGAAGTAGTCTTGGGACAACGGTTCGCTGGGCCCGCCTTTGGACTCGACTTCGACGACTTCCTTGACAATGTGTACGACCGGTTTGCGGGCACCGAGCAGGCCAATGCCAAGAATGCCAGCTGCTTGGACCAACAAGGACGTCGTCCAGCCCCCGGAGCCAAAGAAGTTCGATGCGACCAAGATCCAGGCCGAAGCAATAGGCGCCATAGAGACAGGGTCGCTACCGTACCTAAATGCAGCATAGGCGGGTGGCAAGAGTGCAAAGAGCCCAAACGTCGGAAGCAACCCTGACATTGAAAGGAGGAATGCAACTACGCCAGAGTCAAGCACGGCAATGATTCCGGCAGAGCCCGGGTTCTTCATGTTTCGCCTCTCCAGGGCGAATCCCATCGCCGAGTAGGCGATGAAGAATGCGACAAACCGCCAGGCGGGGTCAAAACTTGGTCGGCCCAACAAGCCAGACGCCAAGAGCACCCCGGTGCCCAAAATGAACCGAGCGGCAAACTCTACCATGAGAACTTGCTCTAAGTTTCGGAAGGAGGAAGCTGAACTGGAGGGTGGTCAGGCCGGTTCGTCCAGGCAGCTTGGACATTTGGCCAAGATTTCCAGTTTGGTCAGTTTCGGCTCAAACCCAAGTGCAGCGAGTTGGTCGTTCGACCGGAGCAAAATTTCTTGGGGGATCTCTAACTCGGTGACTTTGCCGCAGTCTGAGCACACGATAAGTTCTGAGTCTGACTCATGGGTGTCATCCAGCCTGCAGGCGACATACCCGTCCGTCAACCCCACGTGGTGGACCAAGTGAAGTGACTTTAGCGTGTCGAGAATTCGGTACACCGTGACAACGTCCACCGAACTCCCCATGGCAGCGATCTCTTGGTGGATCGCGTATGCGGTCATCGGTTTGTGGGACAGGGCCAGGATCCGAAGGACCTGGACTCTTGGGAGCGTGACCCGAAAACCCTTTTGTTTCAAAATCGCAAGCGCCTCGGACTCGAAGCCAGTTTGAGCAACCTGGATAGTCCCTCTTTTTCGCCTCACACGCATAGGATCATCGTACCTGGTGAGAATAAACACGAAAAAACGCCCACAAGGCTTGCAACGGCGGGATTCAGCAGGGCAAACTAACTTCAGCTTTGCCGGTTCGGCTTCATTTGAACTGAGTCTGGCAATTAACTCGTTTCGAGGCAAGAAGGAAATAGACATGAAGTTTTATAACTTGAAGACTCGGTCGCACGTCGACGTGCCGGACTCAGACGTCCGCAAGACCAAGATGGTGAGGAAGACCAAGAACGGTGAACAGGTGCGATACGCCCTTACTGCGGAGTTCGGTGGCAGCAAGCTGTTCAAATTCGTCAACGAAAAGACCTTTAACGATACAAACGCCAAGGAAGTCTAATCTAGAGTCCCTGGTCTTCGGGGGCCAGCGGACAATTTTTGAGGACGCTTGCTGAACAACAGCCAGCGTCCTTCGTCTTTTTTGACATGAAGCCAATGTCGGACGTCGAGAAATGTTCACACCTTTTGAGAAGGTTTGGGCTAGGTGCCAGCGAGTCTGAAGTCGACTATTTCCTCGAAGGCGGCACCATTGACGCTGCGATCGAAAAGCTCATAAATTATGAAGCTGTCGAAGACCCTGTGTTCACAATCGACAGAATGGCCAATGACAAGGGCCAGATCAATATGAAGGCTTGTCAGGTTTGGTGGTACGCCAAGCTATTGATGACCAAACGTCCATTGGAGCAAGCACTTACACTCTTTTGGCACAACCACTTTGCAACATCTGCAGAAAAGGTCGATGCAGTTGGAGCGATGCACGACCACGTCGAGACTCTTCGGTCGAACTGCTCGGGGCGATTCATGGATCTCCTGATGGCTGTCAGCAAAGATCCGGCCATGCTCTACTGGCTGGACAACCATGAAAACAAGAAGGGCAAGCCAAATGAGAACTTCGCCCGTGAAATCATGGAACTTTTCACGCTCGGAATAGGCCACTATTCCGAGAAAGACGTCCAAGAGGCCGCACGAGCCTTGACTGGGTGGACTTATGGAGTGAGACGAGGGAACAGGATCGTTGAGACTTCGAAACCAGCCCAACGCCCCAAGCTAAAAGAAGGAGCTGAGCCACAAATAAGGTTCTTGTTTCGGCAGGAGCAGCACGATTCAGAAGAAAAATTGATCTTGGGCAATCGAGGGAATTTTGATGGAGACGACTTGATTGGCATCCTGTCTGGCAACCCACGGACCGCAATTTTCTTGACTCAAAAGTTCGTCGACTGGTTCGTCTATCCCAACGCCGACGCCAAGTACATCGAACGGCTTGCCAAAACCTTTCGGGATAGTGGGCTGAACATTAAGGAGCTGTGCCGAGCCGTGATCAAGTCGCCCGAGTTTTGGTCA
>JAEURO010000211.1 GCA_016788345.1 Chthonomonadaceae bacterium | reverse complement strand
CCGTCCTCCGGTATTGGATTCGGGCACGAATCAAGCGTGTGCCAGCCTGAACGTAATTACCGTTGGTCGGAACGTTGGCCGTCACAGTCTGGTCTGCCAATGACCCAGATCGCGAATCCAAGAGGTCGAAACTTTGCGTGTTCCAGTTGAAAGCCAAAATTTCCTGTGTCAGGCCCACAGTAGAGACCCGGGCTTCAGCACGAATCTGATAGTTAGCAGGTGTTTGGAGTGGAGCGACACCAAAGACATTGATGGCAATTGGGGGCTCGTTTACGTTCGCGACAAAGCCGTTCTTGACGACAAGTCTGTCGTCTTCGGAGTTCCAAAGGCTCTGCAAGTTTCCTGATTCATACAGGCCCCTGAAGATCGTATAGTCGTTTGGAAGTGTGTCGCCAGGGTCTCGATAAGCCCGGATGTTGGAGCCAGTACCGCAAACGATCAGCGTTCCCGCTGCTCCTAGGACGGGGCCGCCAAGATTGACATTGGGGATGTTGACAGACCACCTGTGAGTTAGATTTGCGTTCATGGCAAAGAGCGCGCCTTGGGAAAAGCCTCCATTGGTAAGGAAGACCTTTCCAGCCGCATCGATGGCTATCCTGGGTTGAAAGAAATCTGAGGGCAACGGAGGAGAATTGTCGATGACGGCGCCCGACACAGGGTCCAATCGAACGACTGTCGGAGGTGTTGTTCGGGCATATGTGTAAACGGATCCGTCCGGCCCGACCGCATGAGATGCGAATGGGCAATATCCCATGGGGTACCGCCACTTCTCGACAAGTCCAGAGCCGGTGTCTGTATAGGCCACAAAGAAGTCTGTCAGCGTGTTGTTTTGAGTCCGGGGCGCATAAACGGTGCCGTCGGGGCCGACCATGAGTCCAAGTTGTTGGACAAAACCACCTCCAATTCCGGCAGATTTGTAAAGTAGAGTCCCGGTTGTGAGGTCGATGACATCCACTGTTGGTCCACTGGAACCAGCTTCCCATGTGTAACCATGATTACCGAAAACAGCGACGCTTGATCCATCGCTGCTAGGTGCAGACCTGTTCCGGGTCCAAACGGTCGTCCCGTCAAGTGCCCTGACAAGCCGTACATTGCCAAAGTTACCAATGACGAGGTCTCCGGATCCGGTGAACGTCACGGACTCGGTCGTCGATTGGTCTACTGTGTTCTGCGAACGCCAGACCGTGTTGCCATTTGAAGCATCGAGCGCATAAAGGTAACTTGAATTTGTGTTTCCTGCCCTTGTTGCGTAAACGACCCCGTTTCGCACACCCGTCATCATGTTTCTCCAATCTGTGGCGGGAAACTCCACGGGAAGGCTCTTGCGCCAGATCTCTGCTCCGGTCGCGAGGTCATAAGCAAGGATAAGGGTCCCTTGTTGGACATCGCCAATATCGAACATTCGCGCTACGAAAAACCTGTTGCCTTCAATTGCGCCCTGTTGTGCTACGACTGCTGACATGCCACCACTCCAAAGCAAATTGGGTTGGTTGGGTCCTGTTTGCAACGATCTGCCGGAACGGGCTGGGTTGCCACCGACAGCTACAGGCCAATCGGGCAACTGGGCCTGTGTCAATACCGAAAGACTTGCCGTCAGAAGGCATATGTGACGCATGTTGGCAGTATACGGTGCTCGGGCACTTGTTTCTCCACAGAGAATTACTGTCTTAGTGGAGTCTTCTTGAGAACGGTATCATGAGGCGACATGGTCAAGATTCTCCTTGTCCTCGTTTCCCTAAGTATTGTCTCGATTGGAATGGCCCAGCCTGCAACTCCAGAACAGAAGGCTGGCCTGACCAACACAGACGGCTTTGGAATCCTCCACTTCCAAACAAGGTTGGGCAGTTTCAGGATGATAGATGGAAAGGGTCGGACTGAGTTCAGCTTCAAGGGGACAGTTTTGATCAGCAGGCTCAAGGGGAGATCGAGTTTTACAGGGCAAATCCGTAAGGAGTTTGAAAAGGGAGACCGGGTTGTCTATCACGGAACTGGCCGTTTTTCTATTGTTGGTGAATGGCGGTCAATCCAATGGTTTGGTAGCGACCTGTCTGGCTATTGGTTTGGATTCGGTGTCATGAGAATGGCAGGTGAGTTCGACAGAGAACAGAAGACAGGTGAGTATTGGTTCGAAGACCCGACCAATCTGCAGTTTTGGCGGACGGGCGGCACCATGGACGTCTATCTTCCCGAAAAACGTCCAGGTTACAACCCGACTGTGAAAGTTAAACCAAAGAAGTGACCAGTGCTTGAGAAAACGTTTCTCCATGTTCCTGGCCTGGGTGCGCACACCGAAAAGTCGTTGTGGCAACAGGGTTGCGTCAGTTGGTCGAATTTCCTGGCCTCGCCAGAACAATGGTCTGTTGGTGGAGCTTCAAAGGGCACAGTCGAATCTGTCTTGCGAAGATCTGAGGCCGCGTTGGCAGCCCGCGAGCATCAGTTTTTCAGTAAATCTCTGGGCACTCGAGAGGCTTGGAGAGCGTGGAGGGACTTTCGAAAAGGTTGCCTCTATCTGGACATCGAGACTGACGGTGGAACTGACGCTTCGAGCATAACATGTGTCGGACTCTATGACGGCGTGGCGTTCAGGTGCCTGATTAAGGACCAGGATCTCCATTTGTTTCCGGACATAGTTTCACATTACAACTTGATCGTAACGTTCTTTGGCACCGGGTTTGACATCCCCATGCTTAAGCGCGCTTTTCCAAACTTTCATTGCGACCACTTGCATTTCGACCTCTGTCATGGGTTCAAGCGTCTAGGGGTGCGAGGGGGACTTAAGAAGATCGAAAAGCAGATGGGGATTGAAAGGTCTACCGAAACGGATGGATTAGACGGTCGCGACGCCATCACCCTTTGGCGACTTTACCAGCAGGGCAACGAAAAAGCGCTTGACACCTTGATCCAATACAATCAAGAAGACGTCGTGAACATGGAGCGGCTGGCAGCGATCGCCTATGACCGGCTTTGCCAACAAACCTTATCGGAGGCCGGCGTCGCTCACCTTTTTGAACCCATCAATAGCCCGTGAAAGACCTTCATCGGTGATGTCATGGTGGAGCACGGCCCTTAGTCTGTTCCGTCCCATCGCGATCACCCACACCTCTAGGTCGGCAAGTAGACCCACCCACTTTTCTGCCGGAACAACTGTGTCAATCATGACAATGTTCGTCTGCGGCGTCACGACTGACAAACCGGGAAGAGTGCTGACGAACGACGCTAGCGTATTGGCTCTCCCATGGTCGATCGCCAGCCTCGGGATCAGGGTTTCGATCGCGACGAGCCCGCATGCCGCAATAACACCAGACTGGCGCATCCCGCCTCCAAAACGCTTTCGCCAATATCTGGCTTGATCGATGAAATCTGCTGATCCACTCAGAACCGAGCCAATAGGCGCGCAAAGTCCCTTACTCAGACAAACGGAAACAGTGTCGACATACGAAGTCACCTCAATTGGCTCCACGCCAAGCGATATCGTCGCGTTAAAAAGCCTCGCGCCATCCAAGTGAACCGGTACTCCCAAATCTTGTGCAAGTTCGTGGCAGGCTCGATGGACTTGGACGTTTGTGACCGTTCCCCCCGCACGGTTGTGCGTGTTTTCAAGGCAAATCAAACTTGTCCCAGGCGTATGATGACTTCGGGCCAAGTACCTTTCGCTAAGGCTAGTCACATCTACAACACCGTCTTGCGACCTGAAAGTCCTCACTTGCACCGCACTCATGACAGCAGGC
>JAEURO010000210.1 GCA_016788345.1 Chthonomonadaceae bacterium | reverse complement strand
TATGTCTTAGCCATGCTGTCGGCCTTTAAAGCCCCTTGGCTGGCGACGAGCATTTTTGCTGGTGTCGCCCTCATGTGGATCGTTCCGGACAAAAGGATTGAAAGAGCTCTGAAAATCAACAGTACTTAGAGTGTTAGGCTCCAATTGCCTGAGTTGTAATGATGTTCCACAGTACACTCTTTTACATTATTCTCAAAAATAGTAACGTCACTTGCCGCCCCTGGTGAATAAATTTTCCTTGACTTCTTGTGAAACCGTCGCATTGGAGTAAGCCACATCCCACACTGTTCCATCGGGAGACAGAAATTTGACTTTCATCGGGACTTTTGCGTTTCCAACGGACTTGAAACCATCATAGTCGATAGTGGAGACAACGGCTCCAATTGAGCTTCTTGTCACATTGACAAGTCGAATGAGCAAGCCAGATTTATTATCGAAGTACAGTTCCTCGGTTGATCCCGTCATGGCACGAGTACCGCGGACGACTGTCGTCTTTTTGCCATTGATTGTTGCGATGCCGCTGACTGAAGTTTTTTCCAGGCCTGCGAAGGCATCTCTTCCGCGCCAGGACCTTCCCATACGCCCGAAGATCGCCGCGGGCTCGTCCGACATGGGATACTCGCCCGTCCAAACAGTTTTTCCGTCAAATCCAAATGTCCCATGCTTAAATGTAAGCCGGAACAGCCCTCCTTTGGCCTGAATCAATTCATAAGGGGTCTTGTCTTTTTTGTCGGAGTGGTCCGAGGTCTCGGTCATCGATCCCTTTAGCACAAGCATTGGCATTTCGGCTCCGGATGCCTTTATGTGGCGACCAAAGAGTGCGCTGACAGAAGCGTTTGGCGGCACTTTATCATGGCGTAGCTTCACTGTCGCAGGCAAAGGCAGGCTGTTCGGCTTTTCACGTCCATTGTGGCAACTCATGCATGTGACTTCGAGTTTCCCGCCGAAATGCTTGTCGTTGATGTCACGTTGCAGGATGACCATTTTTCTGGCTGACTCTTTTGTCCGGGTCTCGGCAGCGTAGTCATTTTCTTCGTGGCAGTCGACGCACTCGTACTTGAGGGATGCGCACATGAATTGCATTGCAGGTATCAAGTCTTTTGCTGGTACGCCCTTGAAGACGGCAATGTTCTTGTAAACGTCTTCGCAGTTTTGAGTCGAAGGGGACGTCTGTGGCTTGGCCGCGCAAAGAAACGGGACGGGAGCGGCTGCGAGGACAAGGAGAGTGCCTAGATTAAAGCGCATGCCCAGATTATGGGCAATAGATGAGGCGCGAATCATTAGTCTTGAAAAACAGACGGCCCCCGCGAGTGACCTCGCAGGGGCTGGTCGAGGGTTGGGCCCGGTCTGCTTAACGCACCGGCATTGGCCGCTCTTTGTGGCCTGTGGCTGGGGACGAGCACTCTTGCGGGCGTCGCCCTCATGGGGTTCGTCCTCGATCTGAGGATCGAGCGTGCCAATTACGACCAGTCAAGTACTTGGCATCCAGTCGATTTCAACCTCGTTACGATTTTGGACTCAGTGGGTGTAGAATGACACAATGGGCCATCGTCGGAAAGCGGTTGCCCTCACATTAGTATTCGCAGCTGGCGTTTTGGTCGCTGCACTCGTAGCGTTAAAGAACCAAAGACCCGAAGTTCCCAGTGTCACTTGGCATCGAATAGCTGGGGGAGGTGCGGCGCCCGACTCAAGGTATGTCGATTATGGGCGACATTCTCTAGCCGAATTCACAGGAGAGTCTTGGAGACCAAACAGGTCTATTCCTTCGAGCTTACTTTCGAACCAGTTCGCTGGAAGAAACCTTCAAATTGATGCTCTTGTCGTTATGTCTTTATCAAACAATACCAAGACACATCAGACCATTCTTTTACCAAATTATGGTGGCGTGGATAGAGTGTTTACTTCGGAGCTCCTTGACTCTGTCTACCTTACGGACAAGGAGAGAGGTTTGCTCCAAAAATCCTTGGGAGAAGTCCGCAAATTTTGTGTAAAAGAGGAATACAAGAGGGTCGGACTCATGGGCCAGCAGGTCAATATTCCTCCTGGCAAAACTTTCATGCTTATTGCAAGACCAGTCGGTACAATGAAATTTCCTGTGGTGTCCCATTGGCGCAGCAATGGGTATTGGCGTGATTCGCTTGAAGTTATTGTAGATATTCACAAGATTCAGTTTGACCAAGTGTTGCGTGATAGTAAACCCTTTGGGATTTTGGGATTTCGATAATGTCCGAAAAGTGAAAAAGCCCCTGCGCGATTTGCGCAGGGGCTTGTCGAAGATTGGATCCTGTCTGCTTTACGCAGCGGCCTTGGCCGAGTTGGTGAAGCTGACGGTCTTGCTGAAACTGCCTTTGCGGCCGTTGTTCGAGATCCAGCAGGCTCGGTAGTAGACCTTGCCGTTGCCCTTCGGGCTGTGGACGAACGGGAAGCTTGCACCTTCGGTGAGCTTGACCCATCGCTTGCTGGCACCCTTGAACTCGACATAGGCGCCCTTAGAGCCGCTTGGGAGGCTGAAGCTGCCATTCTTGTTGTTACCAACATAGACGTTGACGCCGCTCTTTCCGCTGGTGAACCAGACGAACGGGACGTTGGTGTTTGTCGTCGGCTTGACGGTGCTGGTCTTGTTGACCTTTTTCACCGGAGTGGCGACTTTCTTGACACTCTTGTTTGTGACTTTCTTGGCGGTTTTGCCGGTCACATTCTTGGTGTTTCGAACGACCTTGGTGGCCTTGTTGGCGGTGACGCCGACCTTCTTGGCGGTTGTTTTTCGCTTGATAGTCCGCTTGATTGTGGCCTTCGGAGTCGAAGTGGTCTTGGTGGCCGAAGTCGTGGTCGACTTGACCCGTGGGCTAGTCCGGACTGTCTTCTTGGTGGCCTTCACCGTGGTCGGCTTGGTGGTCTTCTTAGCGGTCGTTCGCTTGGCGGTAGTTTTTTTGGCCGTCGCCTTTCGAGTGGTCTTGCGGGTGCTGTTGGTCTTGTTGCCCGTGTTGACAGTGTTGCCCATCTCTGCGATGATGCTCTGGACGAACGACTGGAAAGTCGAGAATTCGTTAGCATAAAACTTATTGGTCTGTGCGACGAACGAGTTGAAGCTGTTGAACGAATTGAAGCTGTTCTGCCAGTTCGCGAAGACCTGGTTGAAAGCCTTGATGTCGTTGGCTGTGTAGCCGAGTTTCTTTGCGTTCGTGTTGAACGCCTTGTTGAAGTTTGTGAACCAAACGTTAAAAGCGTTCCAGTTCTTCGGAAGTTTTGTTGTTGCCAAGTTTCCTGTTTCCTTTGTCTAATTTAGCGTCGTGGAGTCGGTCGCGAGACCAACTCAAGGTGTCAAGGTTAAGGGTCGGCAATGTTTCCAGTGAACTTTAGGTTTAGACCTAGTTTGAGGCTGTTTTTGGTTCATATTCAGGGCCCAGAAGATAGGAAATGGTACAAGGGCACGCTGATAGACAAGGAAATTGACTGCTCCATTTCTTCATACCGAGGGACAAGAGTTACGAGTGTTGGCGAGGCAAAAGTTGAATGAGCCAAAAACAGAGTCACTTAGGGAGGTCCTGGGATCCCCCCCCCCAGAAAATTTCCATGTGATAGTAGGGCATCGGCATGGGCATCACTCACAGCCAGCCTAGTGCAGTCCTACTTATTGCAGCTAGAGCGACGTTTCTTATTGGCTTGTACCTTTTCACCGTAGCCATTTTTCCTATTGCCCTTAGCGCAATCTGTGTTCCGAGTTCCAAGGCCTCTGGATGCAG
>JAEURO010000020.1:3392-21334 GCA_016788345.1 Chthonomonadaceae bacterium | reverse complement strand
CGTCGTCAGGTGGAGCGTGGAAATACTGAGAAGTCCTCCAGCTCAGTCCGTGATAATGTAGCGCGTCGTCACCATCGGTGCTACCGACAACGACAAGTTGGAGATTGTTGTTGACAGCTAGAGCCAGAGCCTCTTCTGTTGTTGTGTCAAACTCGCGAAGCTCATTGCTCCACATCAGGCGTCCGCGAGGGTCGAAGCAATAGGCTCCGAAGTTACGTCCCGTAACGATGTCCGTTGTGGCGGCAACCAATAGGTTGCCATACCTGTCTAATGTAGTTTTGAATTCGTTAACAGAAACTGCATCTGGGCTCGTCGTCTTTCGCCACTTCTGTACGAGCGATGACGAGTAGCCAGCCACATCGACTTCCCCACTGATCCTAATCGCAGTCACGTACAATGTGTCAGTTGGCTCGTGGTAATCGACCATTGAGTCCTCGATGAATGGCAATACGGTTGTTAAAACAAGTGCGACAGAACCGTTGAATTTGTGAAGCTGTCCAGAGGTATCTGTCACAAATATGTCGTTGGAGTTGTTTGTGCTGAGGCTGTAGGCGGCCCCAAATTCCGTCAGGTTTGCCCGACCCACTTCTACACCGCTCGGCGTAAGAACGACCAACCTCGCGCGCAAGACTTGCCCTTGCTCATTTCCACAAGTCACGATGTTTCCGTTTTGAGAAACTTCAATGTCTGCGGTATGGATATCGCTGATCGACCATCGCAGACCGAGTGAGTTGCCATAGCTAGCCAGGGTAGGGACACTGCCAGCAAACCCATTGATCTCCATCGAAGCGTAGATCTTGCCATCTGGGGCAACGACTAGATTGGTTATCTCACTTTGGATGCTCGGGCCGGCATTGGCGTTACGGTCCAATTCCACGCCGTTCGCACCGATCTTGACGATAAAGGGATCGTTCAACTCGTCGACACCCATCACAATGATGTTGCCGTCGGGGTCTACGGCAAGCTTTTGGGGCAACGGATTGACCATGTTCGTTGGGTTCAGGTCGTGCGTCCATCGCGTTCCTCCTCCTGGCCCCCAGCAACGGACATATCCACGTCGGTCCGACGACGAAAACTCCAACGCGCCGCATGTCACGAAGTCACCGTTGGGCAGGGCGACCACGTCCTGCCAGCCTCTCATCATGTACGTGGGGTTGGTCGTCTCGTTGGTCCACATCGTGGCAGGTTGGCTTGTCGCAATTGCAGCTAATAGGAGCAAAACGCCAATGAGCAGTCCCCTCCTTTTGCCTAATATGTGATTGAACGTCGCCCGATGTCGCTTGAACATGGGCTCAATGTGACACACAAACCGTTACAGAGTCGTCACAACTAAGGTCGATCGTAGCTAGAACCGGCAATTCCGTCAGGCATCTTGAAGACCCTCATGCTGCCGAGCCTCAATCAAGGAAATAGCGGACGTTGGTGACCACTACATTTTTCCGGGTTCCTAACGCGTACTTGAGCTGGAACGCGAGGTTTTCCTGCAAGAGCCGATGGAGCCACTTGGTCGGAACTGCTTCAGGAATCACAACATTGAGAACCTGATCTGGGTTTTCCTCCAACATTGCGTCGACATACTCCAAAACCGGGTCAAGGAGCGACCGGTAAGGCGAGTCGAGGATGATGAGTGGCACACCGTCCACAAGTGACGCCCACTCATTCTTAAGGCTTTCGATTCCGGCAGGATTCAATGTGACATGGAGGCCGCGAGAGTTGGCGGACAGAGTCTGAGCGTAAGAGACAGCCTGGATGACCCCGGCATGGATGCGTGGCACTAAAACAAGCACGCTCGTTGCTGGCAAGGCCCTGGCCGGCTTGAGATTAGCAGTCAATTGGCGGGTAATGCTTTCGTACCTCTTTTTGATCGCTGCAAAAACGTAGTAGAGTATTGAGCACAACACCAAAATGAGCCAGGCGCCTTCGGAGAACTTCGTCACGAGAAGTACGACCGCCACGACTCCGGTTAGAACCGCTCCGATGAAGTTGATTGACAGGCTCAGTGTGTGCTTGGCCGTCTTGTCCTTTCGCCAGTGAACGACCATGCCGCTTTGCGAGAGTGTGAAGGCTGAAAAAACTCCGACTGCATAGAGTGGCAAAAGCAGGTCAAGTTCACCGTGGTAAATCCAGATCAATATGCTGGCGGCGACTGCCAGGAGAATGATTCCATTCTGGAAAACAAGTCTGTCCCCTTGTCTGGCCAAGTAGCGGGGTAAATACCCATCTCTGGCCAGAAAACTGGTCAGTCGTGGAAAATCTGCAAAAGCAGTGTTGGCGGCAAGAATAAGAATAGCTGCCGTGGCAAACTGAACAATGTAGAAACCAATAGTTTTTGTACCGCCAAATGCCCATGCCGCGATCTGCGATAGGACGGTCGAATATTCGGGGTTTTTTGCGGCAAAGAGTTCGAGCCGAGGAATATGCAGCGAAAAGAAGCCGATTCCAAGGACCAGGGTTGTCAAGAGCACTGCCATGATTAGCAGAGTTCTGCTGGCATTTTGAGCCTCAGGCTTTCGAAAAGCCGGAGCACCGTCACTGACAGCTTCGATTCCAGTCAAAGCAGTACAACCCGCGGCAAACGCTCTTGTCAGCAAGAAAAGAAACGGGAGATGGGCTTCGCTACCGATCGCACCAGGCTCACCAACGATTGTTTGCTCAGCTTGTGGCGTCGTTAAGAACTTGAACAACGCAAATCCCATCATGACGAAGATCGAAACGAGAAACCCATAAGTCGGTAGCGAAAAGAGGGCACCAGACTCACGCACGCCCCGCAGATTCATGATGGCAATGAGTGTCGTAAAAGCGATTCCCAAAGGCACGAGGTACGCGTGCAAGGCCGGAAAGGCTGAAATCAACGCGGCGACACCTGCCGCAACCGAGACCGAGACGGTCAAAATGTAATCGATGAGAAGTGCGGCCCCAGCAAACATTCCGGCTCTCGGGCCCAGATTGTCGCTTGCTACAATGTAAGAGCCGCCGCCGCTAGGGTAAGCATGTATGGTCTGCCAATATGACCACGCCACAATCGCGATGAGTAGGCTGATGCCAAGCGCGATCCATAGCTGAAGCCCCGTCATCGAGGCCGCCCCAAGGATCAAAACCCCAAGAATTGCCTCTGTGGCATAAGCAGAAGATGAGAGGGCGTCACTGGCGAACACCGGCAAGCCCGTAGCTATTCCAAGCCGTTCATGATGAGCCTGGGAGCTGTGTATCGGTGTTCCAAAAAGGACGTGTTTGACCCGGCGGAGCAGGCTCGGTCGTTGGACGGACTGTGACATATGGCGTGGACATGGCCCGTCGCACGCTTGCCAATCGAGATCCCCACGTCTCTAATATTTGTACTTTGCGGCGCCGCTTGTCAGGCCACGTCCAGTCTACCTTGGGGTTCAAGTTTGCTGGGGTGGGCCTGCTAACTCCTGAACCGAGACCACCAATTGCGAGTGAATTCTGGTTGGTTGCTTGCCACAAGTCACTTCGTGAAAACGTGACCTGATTCATCGGTTTTCAGTGACATTTCTCACACCGGGCCGGAACCCATCCGGCGTCAAGGGAATGGGAGAACCGAGGAAACTATGAAGTTAACAACCATGTTCATCGGAACGCTCGTCCTATCGACGGCAATGCTCGCAATGCCAAGCACCAGTTATTCCCAGGGGACATCGCGAGACAGGTCGAGCCAAGCGCACAGAAAGTCCAAACAAGAAGAGTGGAAAAAGATTGGTATCGGCAGCGCTGCCGCAGCTGTCCTTGGCCTGATCTCCAAGAACGGAACTTTGACGACTCTAGGAACCGTCGGTGCCCTGTATTCGGCCTATCGGTATGAAGAAGACAGAAAAAGCTCTGTCCGATCCAGAAGGGAAAAGGCTCAGCTCTATAGCCGGAAATCCGTGGTGATCGATGGTCACCGGTACAAACGTCAGACGGTCCGCAAGGGCAAAAAGGTCTACTATCAGTTCGTTCGTGCCTCTTAAGTCAAAGTCCGTGCCACTGTTGTAGCGAGCCAGGTTGCCCATCAGCTTTGCGTGGGCAGCCCGGCTCTCTGCTCTTAGGCAAAGGACTTAAAGGACGATGCGTGCAACACGGATGACAGTGTTTGTCCCATAGGGAAACTCCGTGGCTTGGACTGTCAAGCACCGAGCACTGTTGTCAAATTCCACATTCGCCAGTCGGCCCCGGGCTTGCTCCAGTTACCATCAAACCAAAAAACCACCAATTTGTCCAACTTTTGTGCATAATAATTGAACACTGTCTCGTAGATATCTTTGGTAGGCGTCCCATTCGGACTCAAACCTTGCATCGTTCCAGTCGAGCGTCGTGTGAAAGAGCATTGGGACAATCTTTTGTCTATGGCACTCCTCGACAAACTCCTGGACAAGGTAGCGGCCACATGGTGTTTGTGTGACGTCGAGATCGCTCAAACCTCTCGGGTCGTAGAGGCTGAAGCCTTCATCGTGCCTGGCATTGAGGTTCACAAACCTCATTGCGGCCAGCCTTGCAGTCCTCACGAGCTTTTGCGCATCGAAGTCCTCAGCCGTAAATGTTTCTGTTAAGCGCAATTACTCCATCTTTGGAATGCAATATGAGTTCTGAATCCACTCCCCACGCCCCATCTGCGAACAGAGCCCCCAATGGACCGAACAATCCAAATGCCAGCCTTTCGAGCGCGGCAATCCGGGGGATGGGAACGGGAGTAGCTTTATTCATTTTTTCAAAAACCTTTCGTCTGCCCATCATAACGGTACACAATCGAAATCGTATTTCTGGGTCTGCTGACTCTACGCCGCTTGAACCACTACTAACATGCTCTTGTGCGGAAGGTACAACAAGCTATGACTAGGCGCGAGCTCCTAGCCTTGGCCGCCCTGGCTGCAGTTCCGGGGTGTCTAAGACCTGAGCAAGGAGTTCGAACTCTCAGGCTTGCAAACTGGGGAGCGGCTGGAGATGAAAGCGAGTTCTACAAACAGGTCTTGGACATCTACAGGCGGTTTGAGGCGCATCATGGGGTTCGGCTTAGTGTTGAGGGCACACCCAACACGCAAGATTATGTAAGCAAGCTACTTCTGGACCACGTGTCCGAATCCATGCCCGACATCGTGACTCTGGACGCAAGTAGCGCCGCTGTGTTCATCAACAATGGAATCTTATCCGACCTGAGCCCCCTGATTCGCAGCGACAAGTTTGATCTCGATCATTTCTTCCCAAATGTCGTTGACATTGCCAGGCGAGGCCATGAGGTCTATGCGCTGCCAACAGATTTCACTCCTATGGTCGTCTATGCCAACGCACGGCACTTTCGAGAAGCAGGTGTTGAACTGCCCCGTGGGACTTGGTCGTTCGAGAGCTTTAGAGACATTGCGGTGCGCCTGACGCGGAATGGAAGGTTCGGATTCGAATTCACGAACTGGATGCCTGGGTGGGTCATGTTCTTATGGAATTTTGGGGCCGACGTCCTTTCGCCTGACGGGCAAAGATGCGTAGGCCATCTCGACTCGTCTCTTTCTATCGAGGCCATTCAGTTCCTAGCTGATCTTGTGCTCAGAGATCAAGCAGCCCCAAGCCTCAGTCAGGCTGCGGCGGCTGGTGTCGATTACTTTGCGACCGGTCGCGCATCACTTAAGGTCAGTGGTCATTGGTATCTAGTTGGATTGGACGCCTCGAAAGACATCGACATGGCTGATGTGCTTGCCTATCAACTGCCCACGAGACTCCATGAACCATCAACGGTCATGTACGAATCTGGACTTGCAATTGCCGCCAAAAGCCGCAATAAGGATCTTGCCTGGGAATACCTTAAGTACTTTTCAAGCCACGAAGTACAGTCTGCCTATCAGCGTAGCGGTATTGCAGTGTGCGCAAGAAGAGACGTCGCAAAAGAAAATCTAAACTTCAGCTCTTTCTATCTTGGGCAACAAAAAGAAGGTGTAGAGGCTGCAAAACGTTATGACGCAGCGAAGCACCAAAGGAATGCTACATTTCAATCTGCGATTCCGCGCTGCCGTCGGCCGTGGGGGGCGACAGTCGAAGGATATGACCGCATAGAAGACCTGTGCCAAAAAGCAATGGACGCGATCCTCAAAAATGGAGCGAACGTGCAAGACGCCCTGAGAGACGCGGCCTCTAACATTGACAAGGAACTGGCAAGCCGATGAAGAGTAGACATCATTGGCTCTTCCTAACGCCCGCCATGAGCCATTTGTCTATCTTTGTGATCTTGCCAATCGCGTTTTCCTTTTGGATCTCATTACAAGATTGGAACGTCATGAAAGGGACAATTCAATACGTGGGGTTCAGTCAGTACCAAAGCCTTGCAACCAATGCACAATTCTGGGGTTCGGTCGTCAACTCACTACTGTACACTGCTTTAAGCGTTCCGCTAGGTATGGCTGTTTCAATTGTTGTTGCACTGTTGGTTTCACAACCTATAAAGGGAGCGAACTTGTTCCGCACTCTTTACTTTATTCCATCCGTGTGCAGCACCGTCGCCGTCAGTATGATGTGGATTTACATTTACTTGCCACAAACAGGAATGATCAACTCACTGACCAAGCTCTTCGGGCTAAAGGACATCGACTTTCTCAACGACGTTTCTTGGGCTCTCCCAGCCCTTGCGTTCATGTCCGTGTGGACGAACCTTGGCCCCAGGATGATTATCTATGTGGCCGGCTTGCTCAGCGTTCCACCCGCACAATATGAAGCCGCCCAACTCGATGGTGCAGGCGCCTGGACGAGGTTCTGGAAGGTGAGTTGGCCAGCCCTGGCACCAACAAATGCGTTTGTGCTTCTAACCGGAACAATCGCTTCCCTTCAACTCTTTACCCCTGTCTACATGATGACAAAGGGCGGCCCACTCTATTCGACAGACGTTGTGGGATATCATATCTTTGTTGAGGCCTGGAAGAAATTTCATCTCTCGACGGCCTCGGCGCAGTCATTCGTCCTTCTGGCGGTTGTCGCATTGTGCTCGTGGATGCAATGGAAGCTTTTTCGAAAACAAGCGGAGTCATATGAATAGTCCAATGCTAGGTATCAAAGTAGGCCGGTGGATACTTTACATCATCTTTTTTGTTATAGAGTTTCTGTTGTTAGAAAAAGCAAGACACAGCACAAACTCTACCACTTATTACGGAATAATGGTTGGAACTTGGATAGTGTTCGGATTTATAGAAAGGTGGCTTAGAATGAAACGATGAAAAATGTCTCCATCTACCTGGGGCTCACACTCCTTGCGGTTTTTTTGGCGATGCCATTTGTATGGTCGTTATTTGTCAGTTTGCACGAAAGCCGCTCCGCAATACCCGAGTTTTCAAAGATAGTGCCTGGTCGACCACATTGGGAAAATTACAAAACGGTCGTTCTCAATGAGCAAGTTCCGGTTTTGCGTTTTTTCATTAACTCTTTGATCGTCTCTGTATTTGTCGTTATCGGCCAGCTTTTCGTGTGTTCCTCTGCAGCGTTTGCACTTGCCAGATTGCCTTTCAGGGGTCGTGACCTTGTGTTTGCTTTGTTTTTGGGGACGATGATGTTCAGTGGCACAGTTGTCCAAGTGCCTCTTTATTTGATTGTTCGGCAGTTGAGCTGGTTGGACACTTATTTTGCGCTTATTATGCCGAGCGTCGGGAGCGCTTTCGGAGTGTTTCTTTTGCGACAGTTCTTCCTTCAGATACCTCGTGAAATTGATGAAGCAGCCCGTCTAGACGGAGCAAATGAATGGACACTCTATTGGAAGCTCCTGTTGCCTGTAAGCAAGCCTGCCTTAGGCACACTTGGGGCTTTTGCTTTCATCGCTACTTGGACGGACTTTTTTTGGCCCTTGATAGCGACATCAAGCCTCGAAATGCGGACAGTCGAAGTCGGCTTGAGCATCTTTAAGAACAGCTATGGCGGGACAAATTGGCCGTTGCAGAACACAGCGGCTGTAGTCGCACTTATCCCCGTGCTCGTAGTTTTTCTTTGCCTTCAAAGGTTTTTTGTCAGAGGCATCACACTGGGCTCTGGAAAGTGACGGTAGGGCCAGCCACCAGCCTGGGGTTCTCCAATCCGCATAATGTCCCTATGCCTGGTCTCACACAGCACACTGGCAAGACAGCCCTTTACATCGAGGACAATGTCGACACAGACCGGATCATCCCGGCCCGGTTCCTCTCCATGGTCACGCGTTCGGGCTACGGCGAGCTTCTTTTTCACGATGTCCGTGATTCGTCGTTTCCTCTTGATCAACCGGAGGCCAAGGGAGCGTCGATCTTGGTTGTCGGGGGGAATTTTGGCTGCGGGAGCAGCCGGGAGCATGCAGTTTGGGCGATCCAACAAGCAGGATTCAGAGTCGTCATTGCTCGCAAGGGCCCAGAGGGTCCAGGATACAGCGATATCTTTCGGAGCAACGCAGCAAATTGCGGCCTGTGTTTGATTGAGCTGGATCGTTCGGATCACGAACGATTATGCTCAGCAGGTTCGGGCCAGACTGTCACAGTTGACTTGGAAAAGAGTCTAATCACCATGGGTGACGAATCATTCGGTTTTCAAATGAATCCGGTTTCTAGAGATCAGATCATGAAGGGCCTGGACTTAATTGGAACCACTCTCGTCAGCGAGGACCAGATCTCTGAGTTTGAAAGCAAATGGGACAGCTTTTCACCTTCGGGTGTCGCTTCATGAGATAATACGTTTATACATTTGGAGCCCATTCTATGACGTCCCTCATCGCTTTAGCCCTGATCGCCCATCAAGAGCAGCCTGCACGACAGCAAGACAAGCATCGGTTCATTCAAGATCGAGCCTTTCAACTCGATAAGTTGAAGCAAGCCGAGTGCAAGATCGGCAAACACAAGTTCAAGCTGTGGGTGATGGACACGGACGCAAAGAGGATGGAGGGCATGATGTTCGTTACGGCGAAGGACTTCAAGGATGACGAGGGCATGATCTTCGTGTTTCCCAATGAAGACTTTCGAAGGTTTTGGATGCGGAACACTCTTGTCGACTTGGATATCACGTATAACGACAAGGACGGCAAAATCAACACGGTCTTGACAATGACCAAACTAGACGAAACGACCGACTATTCAAGCAAAGGCCCAGCGTTGACCGTCATCGAGCTCCGCGATGGGACAGCTAAGAAGCTTGGGTTGGAAGAAGGCATGACTTGGGAGATTCCAGAATGGGTCGTAGCAAAAGACTGACGATTAGTGGGTTCGCGCTTGGCGCCTTGTGGTTCGGAACGCTGGCTGGTTGCAACACGGGTAGCGGATCCCAACAGTTGGTCGAGAAACCAGGCACCACGGGAGGGACTGGCGATAACTCAAACTCGTCTGGAGGATCAACTGACGTCGGTACAACGGCCAGTTCGACCTCGGGAGCCGGCTCCACCACTGGAACTACCGGCACAAAACCAGATCCGAATTTTAAGCCGAACCGCTCATTCCAGCTTGGCGATCTTCAGGTCGCAATGTGCACAGTCAAGGGCCACAAATTCAGGCTCTGGGTCATGGACACAAACGACAAAAGGATGGAAGGAATGATGCAAGTCGAAAACAAAGATTTTAGTGACGACCAAGGCATGGTCTTCGTCTTTGCGTCCGAAGCCCCCCAAAAGTTCTGGATGCACAACACGCTGATCGACCTCGACATTGCCTACTGTGGGCGGGACGGCACGATCAACACCACCTACACCATGAAAGCCCTCGACGAGACAACAGACTACTCATCGAAAAAGCCCTCTCAGTTTGTTATCGAGCTTAGAGCTGGAACTCTCAAGAAGTTTTCAATCGGCCCGGGTGACAGGTTCGCAATCCCGGCAGAAGTCGTAGCCAAGGACTGAGGCGAGCACGCGGATGGCCGACGCACAAATTTAGTTTGGCTTCATCATGGGGAACATGAGCACTTCTCGGAGATGCTCTGACCCAGTCAGCAACATGGCCATTCGATCGATCCCGATGCCGCAGCCGCCGGTCGGCGGCATACCGCACTCAAGGGCATAGAGGAACTCCTCATCCATTGGGTGCGCTTCCTCATCGCCTCGGCTCCTTTCGCCCACTTGGTGCTCAAACCTTTCACGCTGGTCGATTGGATCATTGATCTCGCTGAAAGCGTTGCAAATCTCGCGGCCGAGGACATATCCTTCGAACCTACGTGTAAATCCTGGCCGTTCGGGATCTTTCTTGGCTAGCGGAGAAGTTTCGATGGGATAGCCGACGACGAATGTCGGTTCAATGAGCGTTGGCTCGACGAAAACTTCGAGGAGCTTCTCAATTAATCCCCCAAGATTGGCTTCGGCTCCGGCGACGATCCGCTTGCCCGTCACAGGATTCTTGACTTCTCGTTCGCCAAGTGCTCTCTTTGCCTTCTCTAAGGTCGACAGATCGTCGGAGGTGAGCCCGGTGTGCCTCTCAATTTCTTCGAGAAGTTGGACCCGCCTCCAGGGGCCCGAAAAGTCTGGCAAGGACTTGTCAGATTTCTGAGGTTGATTCACCAAACCGGCTACATGTCGGAAGAGCTCTTCGACCGTCGTCATGACGTCTTCCAAGTTGGCATAGGCTTCGTACCATTCTAAAAGCGTGAACTCGGGGTTGTGGCGGTTACTGACCCCTTCGTTACGGAACACTCTGCCTATTTCATAGACCTTTGGCACATCTCCGCAGATGATCCGTTTGAGATAAAGCTCAAGCGATATCCTCAGTTTGACGTTGAGGTCATAAGCGTTGTAATGAGTGTTGAAGGTGCGGGCAGCCGCCCCCCCTGCCTCAAGTTGAAGGATTGGCGTTTCTACCTCGAAAAACCCCCGTGTATCAAAGTACTCGCGGACAGCACGCACGATCCGAGACCGAGTCAGCAGAACTTCTCTGGCCTCGGCGTTGGTCACCAAATCCAAATGACGGTGCCGGTAGCGCTGCTCAACATCTTCCAAGCCATACCACTGGTGGCCGTCTTTCTCTTTACCCAATGGTAAGGGCTGTAGGGCTTTTGAAAGGACGGTGAGTTCTGTCACATGGATCGACTTTTCACCGGTCTTTGTTGTAAAGAGAGTTCCTTCCACGCCAACGTGGTCACCGATGTCGAGTAGTTGGAACGCATCCCACGCCGCCTCGCCGAGTTCGTCCTTTTTGAAGTACGCTTGAACCTTTCCGTCGCCGTCAGAAATATGTGCAAACGCGGCTTTGCCCATCAAGCGTTGACTGGCCAGTCGGCCAGCGAAGCAAATTACGGGTTTCCCTTCCTCCAGCTCGCCGCCAAG
This sequence comes from Chthonomonadaceae bacterium, assembly GCA_016788345.1. Taxonomy (GTDB): domain Bacteria; phylum Armatimonadota; class Fimbriimonadia; order Fimbriimonadales; family Fimbriimonadaceae; genus JAEURO01. Next base: position 10,113 of record JAEURO010000020.1, on the reverse strand, counting down.
TTCGGCGAACCTCTCGATCAGCCCTCGAGCAGAGTCGGTCCGATAAAACCGCTCAACACCGAACGGGTCGAACCCTAACTCGCGCAACCGTGCAAGCTTATCAAGTCTGATGTCGCGAATGGAGGCGTCTTGGCTCATGCGGGGAACGGTCAAAGTATCCATGTTTTTTGACTTAATCTAAAGGACGGTACAAGTGACGGCCTAGTCGCCGATGCTGGGTTCAACTAAGTGCTTCCCTTGGGTCCATCCCCAGACTGCCAGCAGCAGGAGGCAGGCTCCAGCGATCTGGAAAGACACAGGAATACCAAACCTCTCGCTGACCCATCCGAAGAGAACGACTCCGATCGGCGCGACGCCAGAAATTGCCCACATGTGCATCGAAATGACCCGCCCGCGCAGATTTGGCGGTGACACCAATTGCATGAGGGTGTTGGTCACATTGAAGTGCATGATGGTTCCCGCACCTGTCAGCGCGAAGAGAACGTACGCGACCATCGGCTCACGGGCAAGACTCAGAGCCAGCAAGCACAAGGCAAGCCCTGTCATCGCGCACTTTACGAGTGTGGTCTTGATCGGCTTTGAACTCACGCTCGCCGTCGTGACCAATCCGGCCAGGGCTCCGACTCCCACGCATGTGAAGGCAGCCGCTGTCCCGTCCACACCCAAACCAAGCTGCTGCTTTGTAATGGCCGACATCTGCGACAGGTAAAACGCACCAAAGACAGCTGTCGCAGCTTCGAGAAAGAAGAGAGTCCTAAGAGTCGGCTGTCGAAATGTATAAACAAAGCCTTCTTTCACCAAATCCTTGACAGGCTCCACCCGAGAGACCACTGGGCGAAGATCCGCCTTGATCCTCCATGCCGCCAAGGCGAGTGCAGAGAAGCTTAGGCCATTGGCTAAAAAGCAAAGGGCCGGCGAGCCTGCCCGTAGCAAGCCGGCGGCAACCACAGGGCCAATGATTCGCGCCAAATTGAAAGTTGCAGCCTGCGTTGGAATCGCTGCAGCCAGGTCTTTTTCGTCGACAACGGCCCGGACTATCGACTGGCGGGTCGGAACTTCGACGCACTGGATGAGTCCAGCCAGAGCTGCAACGGCTAAGAACATCCAATACTGAATCGAAGACGTCACCATTGATATGCTTAGGGCCAAGGGACCGACTGAGCTGAGGGCCATGCATGCGACCAAGAGTTTTCGCTTGTCGAACATGTCCGCCGCGACTCCAAGGATGGGGCCTAGCAAGGAAACTGGCAGCATCATTGCAAACGCCACCATCGACAGCTTGAGCGTGCTGCCCGTTTGATCGAGCACGACTTGTTGCTGGGCGACATTTTGGACTGCCGAGCCTGTAAATGATAGGAAGGCGCCCACCCAGAGCCACCGAAAGTCTCGGTGGCGGAGGGCTCGAAGGGCCTGTACCTGCCTCTTTGAGCCAGGCTCGTTCAAGTCTTCGCCTGTCACGATCGTCAGTCTACGTGCCTGCCGTTCCGCACAAAGGGCCATTGGCACAGCCACCCACTTCGGTAGACTTGGGCTCCCGTGTCTCATCGTCCTCTGCGTGTCTTGCAGGTCGTGTCAAGTTCTGCCACGTCAGGGGCAGAGCACCACACCTTGGTGGTCGCCCGTAAATTGGCAAGCCGCGGAATCTATGTAGAGGTCGTTTGCCCACCGATCCCGTGGATGCTTGAAGGACTCGCCCAACATGGCATCAAGTCTCACCCGATTGACATGAAGAAGTTAGGGGGACTCGCGGCTCAGTCTGCCTTGCTGAGAATTGTCCGTAATGGTAAATTTAATCTCGTCCACTCCCACTTGAGCCGGGCGACGTACCTTGGGTTTGTGTCTGCGACACTGACTGGGATCCCACTTGTCACGACCGTCCATGTCGAAACTCGCGAGCCGATATACAAATACATCGGACGGGGCAGAAACCGACTGATTGCCGTCAGCAATTATATTCACGGAATGCTCAAAGGCAGAGGTGCGAAATCAGAGTGTATCGAAGTGGTCTACAACGGAACTGACTTTGCCGAGGCGCCTGTCTCGACGGTGGCTGAAGTCCACGACGAGTTTGGAATCCCCCAATCGAGACAATTAGTCGGGCTGGTTGGACGGGTCGCACCAGAAAAGGGGCATCACATCGCCCTCTCTGCCCTCCCTCAAGTTCTAGATAAGTCGCCAGAAACGCAGCTCATGTTCATCGGCCGGACCGAAGGGATTTTTCACGAGCAATTGGCCAAAGAAGCCCGTCTCTTAGGCGTCGAGAGCCACGTCACGTTCACAGGAAACCGTGTAGACGTTCCCCGAATGTTCGATGCTATGGCGTTCTCCATTCTTCCCAGTGTCATGGAGTCCTTTGGACTGGCCGTCATCGAATGCATGGCCCGAGGACGACCAGTCGTCGCTTCAAACGTCGGTGCGCTGGCCGAACTCATCGAACACGAGAAGACCGGGTTGCTGGTCGAACAGAACCCTGAAGAGTTTGCAAAGGCGATGCAGACCCTGCTTCTTAACCCAGAGATGTGCCAGGCGATGGGGCGCAACGCCCGAATGGTGATCCAGGAACGCTTTACAGTAGAGCAGATGGTCGAGAGGTTAGAGGCGGTCTATGCCATGGTTGTGAAAGATTGAAACTACTCCTGGCCAAATTGTGCGAATACGGCACCCAGCTCCAGAACGGGCGACACTCGATGATCGGAATCTTTGACCACATTGCAGTCCCGTCATTGCCCATCGACCATCCGCCGTTCTTTATTTGCCTCCAATTCGAGTTTGAGCCGTCGGAAGCTGGGGAGCCTATGGATGTGTTCATCAAGCTTGTTGATGATGATGCCAAACCGGTCGTTGATTTCACGGCCAGTGGCGAGGTCCCTCGAGACCAAGGCGGCGGTCCGACAAAGCTCTTTATGCAATTCCAACTTCCCGGAATCCGTTTCGAGCGGCCAGGCGACTATCGACTCGAAGTCCTTTTCAACGGCACAAGGGTCGGAGAAGACCGGATCCCTGTGCTGGTCGTACCCCAGCCATAACCCCTTAAGCCCATGCAAACCGACGTGCTGGGTCATGTTCCGTGCCGACGTCGACAGATTGACCGGACTCATGGCTATGATACATGGCCGCTAAGCAAGCGACAATATCCACGCCGTCCTGGACAGTCGGTACTGGTTGTCCCGAAACGAGGGCCTGTAGCATAGCCGCAGACGCCGCAATTGGATCGGATGGAGGTAGCTGCGTGAGATTCCGGTCGGCTACGGTTCCGTATCGCGTTGTCGGAAGGTCGAGGTCGGCTTCTTGTCTCCCAGCAGTCTCGAAAACCCCAGACAACAGGTCTACCACTGCCACACCGTTTCTTGCCGCATAAATGATTTTGATCCCGTGGCCCTGGTCTCGTCCCATGTCGATATTGAGGCGATGTCCCATTTCTGTTGTGCCTCGGATCTGGCCCGTGACATCTTCAAATTCTTGGCCCCGGGGGTTCGGAAGTCCTTCACCATCGAGCCATGCTTGAATCTTAGCCAACCTCGAACCAGACGTCACCCGAAACGCCTCTATGAAGTGGCTACCGATCATAGCGAGCCCGCCTGACCCACAAATGACCGTCATGGAACAAAATCCTCCTTGGCGAGGATCGGTCACCCATTTGATTGGTTCTGCATAGACGGGCATGAACCGCATAGGGTGGTTGACCGCGACCCGAGATCGTCCTGCCTCCGTGGCGGTTTGTAGCGACTGGCACTCAGCGACCGACACTCCGAGCGGTTTTTCGACAAGGACGAAGGGCGCACCCGATTGTAGCGCCTCGAGTGCCAAGTCGATGTGCGAAGGCGCGGTCGATGCGACAATGGCCACGTCGGCACCCCTAGACAAGGCATCTTTATAGGTCGCGCACTTTTCCGCGTCTCCCAGCAAGTCGCCGGCTGACTCGAAAGATTCTGGCCGCGGATCGCTGCAAGCGACGATCTCCCAGCCCAGGCTTCGCGCCGCTTGTACGTGTCGCCGGCCCATCGCGCCGAGCCCGGCGACAACTGTCCTCATGGGATCAAGTTTACCAAGCTGTGGGGTAGCCTCGAAGGTGTGTCCGAAGTCAGAGTCGCAATAATTGGAGCTGGCCCTATGGCCCTTGCACACGCCCTTGCATTTCGACATGCTGGAGCAGCCATAAGCGGCGTGACAAGCCGGACAAGGCATAAGGCAGACGAATTGTCTCAGATTCTGGGAGGCGTTTCTGTTTACGACGGAGTCCAAGATCTGATTGACCACGAAAGACCTGATCTGATCGTCATTTCTGTCTCCGTACTCTCGATCCCGGCAGTCACCTTGGAGTGCCTGGGGTCTGGGGCCACACTCCTCATCGAGAAACCGGCTGGTCTCAATCTAGCCGAAGCGCAAGCCTTGGCGAAGAAAGTGGATGAGAGCGGAGATAAAGCTTTCCTGGCGCTGAACAGGCGTTGTTATGCCTCTGTCCGGTGGGTGTTAGACCAGGTGCCAGAGGGTCTCAGGTATGTCCGTGTCCAAGACCAACAGAGCCTGACCCGGGCCAGGGAGTTTGGACATCCCGAGGACGTTTTGGCTGGCTGGCACTTTGCAAACTCGATCCATTTGGTCGACCTTTTGAGAGTTTTTTGTCGAGGAGCAGCAACTGCTGTCGACGTCCTCAACCCATTAGCTGACGGATCCGGAGTCCTGTTGGCAAAGGTCAAGTTCGACTCCGGAGACATCGGAGTTTATGAGGCGGTTTGGGAAGGGCCGGGCCCATGGGCTGCGTCTATCCATGCAAATGGACTCCGGTTCCACCTACAACCTTTGGAAAGTGCAACGATGCAGAAGCTTGGTGTCCGCGAGGCTCTGGTCATGCCTGTATGCAACGAAGACGTCGATTTCAAGGCTGGATTGGTTCAACAAGCTCGCGAGACTATTGAAGCTTGTCAAGGGCGAACGTCGGGACTGCAGTCGCTGAAACAAGGGCTGGCAACTATGGAGCTCGTGCACCAGATCTATGCCAAGAATTCCGCTTTGTAGTCTTCGCTGTTGTTCAGCTCGCCGCTCTCTTCAGCCTTGATGACGGAGTTCAGGGCGACAATTGCGACTTCCAAGTGCTTTTTCTCGGGCTCAGCCGTAGTCACCAACTGGGTCATTAGCCCAGGCTTAAGAATAATGTTGACCCATTTCTGATCCTTAGCCTTCCCTGCCGCCCTGATGACTTCGTAACTGACGCCGGCCAAGATCGGAAAGACTACGACCTGTAACGGTAACCGGCTCAACGCAATTAGCCATGCCGGGGACGTGATTGGCACAAACAGGTCGCGAGGAATCAGCGGAAAGACGATGAAGGCGAGCAGTGTCACAATGATCAGGAAGTTAGTCCCGCACCTTGGATGCAGCCTGGTTTGCGCCCTACAGTTCTCTATTGTTAAGGGCTGATTGGCTTCTTTTGCGTTAATGGCCTTATGCTCTGCCCCGTGGTAACGAAATACTTCCAGTATCGCTGGCATCCGGCTCAGAATGGCCAGAAACCCGATGAACATCACTATCTTGATGACTTCGGCCAAATAGTTCGTTCCCGTCAGGTGAACCTCTTGATCCGGGGAATTGGCAGCCTTCCGAACGATCAATGAGGCAAGATATTCCGGTAAGCCACGAAAGACAATGAACTGTACGACGAGACCAACGACGACCGCCCCAAGCATCAAGAAGTTCTCCAGCGGCTTTGAGATCTGTTTTTGCGGCTCTCCTCCTGGCTCAGGTTCGGCCGGACGTGTCTGGAGCTCAGCTGCCCAGTTCATGGCCTTTTGACCGAGGACCATCGTGTCAAGCAGTGCAAGAGTCCCTCTGAGAAACGGTTTTTTGAGCCACTTTTGCCGCCCAATCCAAGTCGAAGCTAGAGGCTCCGTCTTGACGACGATCTTTCCCGAAGGCGCCCGACAAGCGATCGAGTAATGCCCCGGGGAGCGCATCATGACTCCTTCAACCACTGCCAACCCACCAAAAGTCAAGTACTCGCTCTTACTCAATTGGTCTTCTGGCATCGTCACCCGAGTGTACCGCCCCCTTGATTCCACCGGGGCTGGCCCCATTTAATACCTATTTAACGGAACTTTGGCACCATTTTTCCAGTCTATGCACTCGTGTCCAAGTTAGGCACGGGCCGGTTTGAGAAATGGGGAACCCTGACAGGTTAGAGTTGACAGAGGACGAAGCCTACGCGCTGCTTTCGCTTTGCATGACGAGCAACCTTCAGCTCGACCCCCAATCCGAGCTTGCGCTTAGGAAGCTCGCCAACTTTTGCAAGTCTCACAGGAACTCACATCTAGATACAGACGGACATAAGCAACCGCAAACGGGCTTTGTGACCGGGTAGAGTCCTCGCGTGACGATACAAGACGTCCTGGCCGTCCTTGACGAAATCGCCCCGCCAAGTCTGGCGTTCTCATTTGATCGGATCGGCCTTCAAGTCGGCGACCCATTTTGCGATGTGAAGGGAGTCATGGTCACACTCGATTGCACTACCGGGTGTATCGATAACTGCATCTCTAAAGGATTAAACTTAGTCATATCGCACCATCCCATTATTTGGGAACCGCTCAAGTCACTACGCACAGACTCGGTCGTGGGGAGGATCCTCACAAAAATGGTCACCTCCGGGACGGGGATGATTGCCGCACATACGAACTGGGACGTGGCCGAAGGTGGAGTCAATGACGCTCTAACCAAGAAGCTCGGATTG
>JAEURO010000020.1:0-3382 GCA_016788345.1 Chthonomonadaceae bacterium | reverse complement strand
GGTCAACATCCAGCGGTTTGGCTCGTCGCCTGACCATGAGTGGTTCAAGCTTGTCGTCTTCGTCCCGCGCGAACACGCCGACCGGCTCCTCGACGCCTTGGCTGAGGCCGGGTCGGGACGGATTGGACACTATGCCCGTTGTGGATTCGTGTCTGAAGGGCAAGGGACGTTTCTACCTATAGAGGGATCTGATCCAGCCATCGGGCAGAGAAACAGGATTGAAAACGTAACAGAGTCCAAATTGGAGACCGTGGTTCCATCTTCACATCTGCCAGCGGCCATCAGAGCCCTGCGAGCCACCCATCCCTACGAAGTGCCAGCGTTTGACATTATTCCACTCAAACAGCCTGTCCAAGCCCCAATAGGAAGGGCTGGCGACCTGCCCCACAGCCTGACACTGGATGAATTCTCAGAATATGTCGAAACTAGGCTCGGGACAAAAGCATCTCTTTGGGGGCCATCGTCCAAGATCGTAAAAAGGGTCGCAGTGATCGGTGGCGCAGCTAGTGACGAATGGGAATTCGCCTTGAAGTGCCGTGCGGACGCATTTGTGACTGGAGAGGTTAAGCACGCTGATGGAGTGGCTGCGGCCGAGTCTGGCCTAGTCATGGTACAGGCTGGACACTATGAAACTGAACAACCAGGGGTCGAAGCTTTGGCAGATATCTTGCGCAACAAGTTGGCTCCTGTTCCGGTTCTGTGCCACAACCCGTCAACGTGGATCTGAGCAAGCCGGCCAACAATACGCGTGCCATTGCACGCTATTCAGGCTCCGTTAAGAAAGAGCCGGACACATAGCCCGGCTCTTTCTTAACGGAGCCTGAATTTCTCAGATGTATCTGTTTTCTCTCCTACGATAAGGCAAAACTCCAAGCCACACATCTGATTGGCTCATGGCGGACTAAAGAATTTCTTCCTCGCAGCAAGAATCAAATCAAACTCTTTCTGGGCGATGACGCAAGTGTCAAACCTGTTAACACGGGTGCTCTCATAACCGCTTGTAAACTCCTAGAGTCAATAGCCCTGACTCCCTTTGGCTACCATTCAGCGATCGAAAAACTGGAAATTGGTACGTGCCGACCAATCCATAATCTTTGGCCAGTGATTGTCGATAGCTGAACGAAAGGTAGCCAAAGTGTCCGCCACTGTTCTCATCTTTTGATCCGTCTTCGGTCCGGTCTTTGCCTGCAAACCTCCCATTGAGCTCAAGAACAAAACTGCCTGAATCTGAGGCCTTATGTGAATAGCCAAGATTGTAGAACACGACGTTTCCATACCGATAACCTTCGCGGTTTTTCCCATTTAAGCGCGTACTTAGCCCTGCAAAAACTAAGTCACCACTCTTGAGTTCGCTTGTTGCTACAAGGCCGACTGAAAAGTCCGTGCTACCAGTTCCTATCTGTGAATGCTCCTCCAAGCGCTCACCGCTAGCACTCTTGATAGAATTTGCTCCTGTTGGTAACTTCAGATCAAACATTGCAGAAAGCAATACTTTATCATCCATTTTTGGCTTAACTTGATAAGTTGCTCCAAGAGTGATATCTCCAATGCCCTGGGTGTTGATCGCTTCCTCTCCAGTCATTGTTAGTCGTTTGTACACGAAAGGCACATTGGCTCTTAGCATCCATTGGTCGTTAAGCCCGTGATGCATATGAAAGTCATACTCCGATTGGCGATGACCTTCGGTCGTACCAGCGTCCTCACCATCTTGATCCTTGAAAAAAGATGTAAACGACACTCCAATGACGGTTCCACCCTTATGAAGAGTTTGCGAACCAACGGCATGAATAGCAGAACCAAAAGCATGGGCAATGCAAACGGAGCAGGCAGAAGCGGGACCTATAATCCCCACAACTCCAATTCCAGCAATCGGCGCCCTGAGGCTACGGCTCACTTTTGGCCCCCGGCTTTTTCATGTTCGCCAAGCTCGCAACCAGATGTCAGCTGCTTGGGTGCAGGAATGGTGTCCATCTTGCGTTTCTTGATTTTCGCGACTCTTGAAATATGCGACGCGACTTCTGACAGCATCGGGGCCGAATAGCCCGCATAGCTCAGGGCGACTTTTCCGTTTGGGTCGACTATCCTGGCTTCAAGCCCTAAGGTCGCCCTGTAAGACTTCGCAATGACCCCTTTTGGATCCGCTAGAACACGGAACCTGGGCTTCGTCTCCTTCGCCCAAGCGTTAGCCGACTGCACATCGCCAAATACAACACCTACAATGTTGGCGACATCGCCATATATGCGTTGCATTCGGTCGAAATAGGGTTTCCCGCCCTTACAGCATGGACACCCTTTTTCTATAAAGACCAGCACGGTCGGCCTTTTGAGCAGATCTTTGAGTGAGACAGCTTTTCCGTCACTGTCTTTTGTAAAAAAGGAAGGGGCGTTCAATCCGACAATAGAGCGCGCGGATTTTGCCTTGGCTTTGTCTGTGGCATGTCCGGCCCGGTTTCCTTTTGCGTCGAGTGTGTGTTTGTGGTTCTCCTGAGCCTGCACCAAAGCGGTGGCCAGCAAGAGAAACCCCATCGTGATTTGGGTTGTTAGTTTCATCTTATTCCAAGCAGGGTCGTGCGACACCATGTAGCCCGACTTGCGGGCACCATGGGTTGCGGTCGTCAAGAAATGGGAATCAGACGAACTGGGGCGGCGGAGTAAGAGGCTCCGGTTTGCGGAGGACAAAGGGCGGTGCATGATAGGGAACCGGCCCTTGGCAAAGCACCGCACGCTGGGCTTGGAAATCAATTTGCGGAGTCAGTACGGCCAAAAATGAGATGCGGCCGGAGCCTTCCCAATCAGCACTGTTTCGAGTCTTAGCCGCCTTCTTTTCGGCGCAACGGCATTGAAGAAAACTTGCATCACCTTCGCGCGGCTTTCTTTGAATGGTTTGTGCGACCATCTCGCCGCTGTAGTTCTTCACATAAACAATGTCAATGATCGATTGAACAGCGGCTGTAGGACATTGGACGCCCTTCGGTGTCACCGGTGTGAGTTGCAAGACTGAGCACAAGGCTAAGATGGCGGCAAGCATGGCGCCTTTCAGCCTGTCGATTGCTCTGGCCGCTCTTCGCACCATTCGCCTCCAATATACCTTTTGAAACCAGGGAGTTCGATTCCGGCATGATCTTCTCGATTTTGGACACGACCCAAGGGCTGTTTGAAGAAGAGTGTGCTGGAACTCCGAGGTGGACGCACTTAGAAATTCCGTTGCGTGCGCAACCGGCTCCAAAAGGAAACCTCTCATCTATCGAACGACATATGGGGGTGCCCTGTAACAGATGGCAGTCGTTCAGAGTACGCAGTGATATGGCTCACCCACACAGTCTCAATCGAATCGGGCTTTTGACCATTGTGGGCACCCATCTGCCAAGGCGTTGTGGAATCG
>JAEURO010000209.1 GCA_016788345.1 Chthonomonadaceae bacterium | reverse complement strand
AGGGGGACAAGTACCTGCTGTGTTCGGATGGATTGACGAACCATGTTTCTGATGAGGAGATTCGAAAGATTTTAGATGAAAACGGCCCAAGCGAAGCTGCCTGGGCGCTAGTGTCCATGGCCCTTATCGGAGGCGGCAGTGACAATGTCACTTGCATAGTTGTCCGCATCGATGCCCTAGAGGACGTCACGACAAATTAATAAGGCCACGACACATGTCGTGGCCCGGTCGCGAAAAAGGGTTGCTTACTTGCCTTCTTCTTTGGCGGCGTCTTTCGCGCCGTCGCCAGCAGTGGTCTTAGCACCGTCGGCCGGAGCGGCGTCGCCCGAGCAACCAGCCATCAGCACGCTGAGACCGGCGAGAACCATCAAGATCATTGTCAGTTTTTTCATCATGAACCTCTTGCGATCGCGGCCCGAAGGCCGCTTGAGCACGCTCCTCGAAAAACGCGGAACGTACGCGGATCATTATAGAGCGACGAGCCAGAAAGAGCAAGAGTCGCATAGGACGTACACTTTTTTCTCTTGAGATACAAATCCTCTTCAACTGAAACCTAGTCCCGTTGCAACGGGACGCCGCGCCGGGTCATAGTTATTGCCAATACATTGAGGATGTTCAGGGAGCAAGGTCGTATGCCGTCTCTTATGGGTCAGTTGACAAAGTTTCAAGGATTGGCCACGCAAAGTTTCCGTGTTGCAGGCTTGATCATTGGTACTTGCCTAGCTTGTGGGGCAATGGCGCAGGCCAAGGCATTTGACATTTCGTATGAACCTATATGGCCCAAACTCGGCCCGGGTCAATTTGCCGTGCCAGTAAAACTCAACCTTAAGTGCAACACCGCTGACACAATGGGAATGGTCGTTGTCCGAGGGTTAGGGAGCGCTGTGTCCTATCCGATAGAACTCCCCCGCGGGACCACAAAATCAATCACGGTCTATGTCGAAGGAACGCAGTGGAGCACACCAACGGCCGAACTCCAGACGCCGATGGGAAACCAATCCAAGCCCATCGAGTTACAGGGGCCCTCTGGAGACGCGAACCTGTTCGTTGGCGTGATCAGTTCTACACCAGGGCTCTTGGCAAGCCTGACAGCCACAAAAACGAACGGCGCAGCCGTGTTGGAGACCGGGGTCAAACCCGAATCAGCACCTGACAGGTCGGTTGGCTATCGGCCCTTGAAGACCGTTGTATTGGCTGAAGGCGCAGAGCGGTTGTCTGATGGCGCGGTTTGGGCCATACAGCGATACGTCCTTGCTGGAGGCACGCTGCTCGTGACTGGCGGAGCATCAGCCCCATGGTTGCGCGATTCACGTTGGGCGCCTGTGCTTCCGATGGCGCCTGGCCAGGTTCGTGAAGTCAGCGTCCAAGGAAAAATTGGGTCGGAAGAACTTACGGCGCCACTCAGATTAACGGTTTCGGGAGGGGTCCCGACTCCGGGGGCAAGTGTTTCGCAATCATCCGAAGGCGTTCCCCTGATTGTCAGCAAATCTATCGGGCTGGGAAAGGTGGTCGTTTGGACGTTCGACCCGTTTGTCGCGCCGTTACAGACCCATCAGGCTCGAAACGCAATGATTCGGACGCTTGTCAAGGGCTCTGCCGATGGCAGCGCGATACTGGACCGTTATCGCCAAAATGATGACCCGAACCGGACGATGTATGCAGGCAACTCGCAGAACCCGTTCAAGGTCACTATGCCTCCTACAGGATTAATTGTCGCCATTCTTTGCTTGTTCCTTGTCTTCGCAATCCCGGTCAACTTTGTCGTCCTCAACAAGCTTAACAAACGCGAACTGGCATGGGTGACGATCCCTCTGGCAAGCCTCGTTTTTTCCGGATTGATTTTTGCGAGCGCACGAAATCTTTATTCGGTTGGAGAGGCACGCCGGACAAACGGCTTGCTTTTGACTCACGAGGGTACGGGCCAAGCGACGTTCGTGGGGCGACAGGAGCTCTTCTTGCCCAAAGCGGGACTATATGACATGGGCTATCAATCAGTCGAGAGTGCTTCAAACAACAAGGGTTACGAAGGCGGCTTTAGTGGTGAGGGTCTCTTTTCTGGCCAACCAGAGTTCATTGATGTCGGCCAAGTGGTCGCTCCAAGGATCGAGGCCAACAATCTGACTTTTCGTGACACCGAGCTGGTGCAGGCCGTCCCTTTTCAAGGCAAGCTAGTCCTTAGACCGACCATGACAAGCCGCAACGGAAGTGTCATTGTCACAGGCAGGATTACAAACGACACACCCTACTTTCTTTATGAATGTCATCTAAGCCAAAACGGCTTAAGTGGCGACGTACAAGACCTTCGCCCGGGCCAATCCGCGACAATACGGGTCGTTCTCACACCTTCGTCTGCCTCAAGGAAAACTAGCGTCCCAAACAACGGAGTCCTCTATTGGAGTTCGGGGATCGAAGGTGTCTCCATAGGGACTCCTTTAGGAAACGAATCAAAAGCTTGGTCTAACCTGTCTCTCTTGTACAGTTGGAACCTTGGGGTGCAGCAGTGAAATTCTTAACGACGTGGTTTAGTGACAATCCTTTGGTTGTGGACACCAACAAGTCGGTCTGGTACAGATTGGATCCGCGCAAGTGGCCAATGGGGACACAGATTGGTGTCGCATTGGGTGTCTTAGTCTATGGGACCCTCGTCATTTGGGCGACTCAAAATGCTCCGTACCTTGACTCATCAGTCTTTGCGTATGTTGGTGTGTTTGCGACCATTATCGTCACAGCGATCGCCATGTATGGCACGATAGCAGTTGAGCGGGAAAAGAGGTCGTTCGAACTTCTTTTGGTCGCACCGCTCAAGGCGTCCCAGATCGTGGCAGCCAAGCTATTGCGGGCCGTTGCGCCGTTTTTGGGGTTCCTCATACTGTTCTTCATACCCATGGTCGGGTTTGGGTTTGCAAGGGGCGGCAATGCGACTTTCGGATTGTCAAGCGGTGCACCGTTTTGGCCGTTCGTTTTTGGGACTTTGCTGATAGAGGTCTGCGTGGCCGTTTTTGTCACAGGCATGAGTCTGCTCATCTCGTCAATGAACCGCCTTGGGGCTGGTGCACTAGGAGGGACCCTAGGTTGCCTCTTCGTGGTTTATGTCGTCGTCCCAATCCTGGCTGGCGCAGTGTCACCGATCAGCCGTACACTGAGCGATGGCATGGTGTCTTACCATCCATTTGTGGCTGTAGCTAAACTCGTCTACCCGAGCTCGTCCGTGACGGATTCAAAATTGACGCTCATCGTTTCACCAACAACCCATATTTTGCTTGGCGCGCTTTTAATCAAGCTTGCCGCCACACGGATCGCAAAAGACCGGGCCCCGGATGGAAAAGTCACAGGAGTCGCTGATGCTTGAAGTCAAAGCTCTACGAAAATCTTTTGGATCTTTGACGGCTGTCGAAGGCGTCAGCTTTACCCTACAGCCAGGCGACATTTTCGGCTTCATAGGCTCCAATGGAGCAGGGAAGACAACGACCATCCGTATGTTGGCTACTCTGCTGGAACCAGACAGTGGCTCGGCAAGGCTGTTTGGCACCGATATTCGACAAGACGCGATGGCGATTCGCAAGCAAATAGGCTATATGCCAGATTTCTTTGGACTCTACGAAGACATCAAAGTGTGGGAATATTTGGACTTCTTTGCTGCCGTTTACCGTGTGCCGAAGTCTGAAAGGGCAGGGGTCATTGACAACGTCTTGGAGCTTGTCGGGTTGACGGCCAAGAAGGATGCGTTCGCGTCGACCCTGAGCAAAGGGATGCAGCAGCGGTTGGGACTTGCCAGGTG
>JAEURO010000208.1 GCA_016788345.1 Chthonomonadaceae bacterium | reverse complement strand
GCTTTGTTTCCACGAAGGTTTGGCGGGGAGTTTCTGCTGATCCACCGGCCGTCCAATTCTCTGGGCGCCCACTTATGGCTATCTGCATCTCCGGACCTGCAAAATTGGGGTGGACACGCAGTTCTGCTTCCAGCCCGGCGAGGCGCATGGTGGGACGCCAACAAAATCGGCCTTGGCCCTCCACCAATCGAAACCGACCGTGGCTGGCTTGTGATCTATCACGGCGTTCGTACTACGGCGTCAGGTTCGCTCTACCGGATTGGGTTGGCTCTTTTTGATCTTGAAAATCCCGCGATTTGTTTGAAACGAAGTCAATCTTGGATTTTTGGTCCAGAAGAATCATATGAAACGGTGGGAGATGTGCCGAACGTCGTTTTCCCGTGCGGAGTGACTGTCGGCGACGATCGTGACACGCTGTTCGTTTATTATGGGGCCGCAGATTCCTCGATCTGTTTAGCAAAAAGTAGCATCAAAGCTTTGCTGGAATGGTTAGACTACGATGGAACCGACTATTTGGGCGAAGCCGGTCAGGCCGCAGAGCGGACAATTCATCTGTAGGGCGCCGTGGCCGAACTCTGCATTCCACGGCGAAAGGTGCTGGTACTCCGGAAGGGATTCGAACCCTCGATTTCCTCCGTGAAAGGGAGGCGTCCTAACCGCTAGACCACCGGAGCACGGACACTCGATTGTGACTCAAGGCTGGCCATCTTAGCTTGGTATCCGCCCCATTAGACCCAAACTTGAACCGCCCCAGTCCAATTTACGGACTAGGGCGGCCATCGGCCAAAAAGCCGGGGTCAACGTCCGACGGTGTCAGTTCCACGGACTAATTGTGGTTTCGGGTCTTCTGGCTTGCCAGTCGGCTCCTCGGAGACTTCTTCAACCTTTTTGTTCGAAGCTTCTTCGCTGGATTTGCTAGCCTTGCTTGAGGACTTCGAGCCTCCCGATCCCTTGGCTCCAGACACTCGTTTGGCTCCAGCGAACCTCTTTGAATAGTAGCTGTCGCTCAGGTTATTCACCCTGACACGTCCGCCGCCACTGCTCGCATGGACGAATTTGCCTTCGCCCACATAGATTCCTACGTGGCTGATCCGGCTGCTTCGGGTAGTTCGGAAGAAGACGAGGTCGCCTTTCTTCAGTCCGTCTTTGCCGACCGACTGTCCCTGTCGCGCTTGTTCTGCTGCGGTGCGTGGGATCCGTTTTCCGTTCCTTGCATAGGCATAGCTCGTGAGTCCACTGCAGTCAAATCCGGCCGGAGTCGTCCCTCCCCATCGATATCTTGTCCCCAGCCTGCTCAGTGCAGTTCCGACCACGCCGTCTCTGTCTTCTTCGCTCAGGGCAACTGAAGATTCGTAGCTAGGCGAATATCTCTTGGTGCTCGACGTTCTTGTCCGGTTTGAATTTGATTTCGTCGGGCTCGTGCGTGCCACTCTCATCACGCGGTCTCGCACCGAACCCTCGTCATTCGACCGTCGAACAGCCAATCTTTCGCGAGCGACAGGCCTTTCTCGAACCGTCTCTCTCTCTTCCACTGGCTTGGTCGAACGCAGGGCTAGTGCCATTTCTGAAGCTTTGATCGGGCGGAGCAAGTCTCCTCGAACCCACCCAGCAGTCCCACCGGCAAACTTGACTTTGTACCAGTCCCCAATTCTGTCCACGACGGTCGCAAATCGTCCATATTCGACCAATGTGACTCTAGAGGAGTCCGCCCTGGCCCCCGATCGGACGATTACATTGTCCTTGGCGATCCTAGCCCTCTTAGTTGTGATTTTGGCAATACCGTCATTCTTGACCGGGACATTGATTTTCATGCCTGGCCGCAATTTGTTCCAATTCACTCCGGGGTTCATCAAGCGCAGCTTTTTCGGCGTGACGCCGTAGCCCCGTGCGATTATCCAGTCATTGTCGTCTGACGTGACTGTGTGCTTTCCAATTTTGGTCGACTTCGGGAACGACCCCGAAGCTGCAAAATGCATTGATGGTGTCGTGCCAGACTTGGCGACCGTGGCGGCAGTGACAGGAACTTTGATTTTCTTCCCTGGCCCGATCGCCGTCCACTTCACACCTGGGTTCATGGCGCGGAGCTCGCTTGGTTTGATGTCGTAGCGACGTGCGATCGACCAATCTGTATCGCCATTTTGAACTGCGTAGGTTCCTGGGGCGACAGGCTTGGCCGATTTCTTCATCCGCCCTGGGATGACGATGACGGTGCCCGGCCGCAGTTTCTCTGGGACCACGTTCGGATTTGCGAGAATGAGTCGCCCATATCCCGTGTTGTATCTTCGGGAAATGCTTGCAAATGTTTCGTTCCGCCCTACCTTGTGCAGGTTCGGGCTTGTGTAGCTCGTGCTTCCTAAGAGGGCACAAGCCCACAATGTTCCGGATATGACCATTTTTCCTCCTCCGGTAGACGCCGCTCCTGTTCAAGAGCCGCCTCAGCCTCTCGTTATACCAGGCCTGCACTGGGGTTGTCAACCCTGTTCCATGTTAATCAGGACCTCGTCCATTGTTCATTACGGATTATCGGTTCAAAACGGTTCCCGGATAAGGTAGCATGACCTTAGGCCCAATGCTCAGCATTGTCATCGTCAATTGGAAAACATGTGAGCCTTTGCGGTCTTGTCTCGCTTCAATCGAACAAAACCCTCCGCATACTCCCTATGAAGTCATAGTTGTGGACAATGACTCGAATGATGGAAGTGCCGAAATGGTCTCGTCATACTTTTCATGGGTTAAGTTGATCTGCCCGGGTTCAAATATTGGATATGCATGCGGGAACAACTTAGGAATTAGCAACGCAAGTGGCCAGTTCGTATTAACACTTAATCCAGATACAGTCTTCGAGGACGCTTCCATAGAATCAGCACTTGATTCGTTACGCGAAAACAAATCTTTCGGAGCCTTAAGCATTAAACTGCTGTCTAAGAATGAAGAAACTCAATCTTCAGTCCGAGGATTTCCCACTATTGTCAATGTGTTTGCCGCGTGGGTCAAACTCGACAAACTGTTCCCAGCATCAATACTAGGGTCATATTCCCTGCCCTGCTTTGACTATCAATCCACTGGTCCCGCGCCACAGCCGATGGGTACTTTTCTGCTCTTTCGACGAGAAGCTCTCGAGACCGTTGGTGACCCTGGACGGCCGTTTGATGAGCGCTTTCCGATCTTCTTCAACGAAGTCGACCTCCTCTACCGGATGTCGAAAGCCGGATGGCCGTGCATGTACTTGCACTCTGCCCATGTCGTCCATCTTCATGGGGCGAGCACTCGACAGGTTCGGAAAAGTATGATTTGGGAATCGCACAAGAGTTTGCTTCGCTACTTTGACAAGCACGTGAAAGGCGGACTCCGGCTCGCACTGCCGTTTGTTTCGGCAGTGGTGCTTGTGCACGCACTTATCAAGGCCCGCGGCTATGACCCAGGATTTCGACCTTAGCATCACGATTTGCAGTTGGAATACGGTTGATGACCTCAGAAAGTGCCTAGAAAGTTTACGAGAGGCTCAGGGCGAGGCCAACTTTGAAGTGATCGTTGTGGACAACGCAAGCCAGGACAGTTCGCCAGACATGGTCGAACGCGAGTTTCCTGAGTTCAGGCTACTCCGTCAGTCATCCAACCTTGGTTTCACAGGTGGTCATAACCTGGCGATCAAAGCACGGGTCGCACGAAACGTAGCTCTTTTGAATTCAGACACAATAGTCCATAAGGGAGCCCTTGGATCCATAGTCGCCTACATGGCTGACAGGCCGGCTGTAGGCGTCTTGGGGCCAAAGCTCCTCAATCCAGATGGATCATTGCAATT
>JAEURO010000207.1 GCA_016788345.1 Chthonomonadaceae bacterium | reverse complement strand
GAGGGAGTGCCGCACTTGCTCGAAATGATCATCACGCTCTCAGACATCATGGAGCTGAAAGCCGATCCGCAGGCCAACCTTGAGGGCGTCGTCATCGAGGCTCAGCTAGAGAAAGGGCGCGGCCCTGTCGCAACGGTGCTTGTTCAAGATGGTTCGATAAAAGTCGGAGACGTCATTCTAGTTGGCAACACTTGGGGAAAGATCAAAGCCATGACCGACTGGCAGGGCGAAAGGCAAAGTGTTGCCGGGCCCTCTGCGCCAGTAGAAGTCTTAGGTTTGAGCGACGTCCCAATGGCCGGCGACAAGGTTGAAGCGGCCAAGAACGAAAAAGAGGCAAGGGAAGTCATAGACCAACGCCTAATCGACCTTCGGAACAAAGAGCTTTTCGCTCCTAAACGCAAAGTGAGCCTAAAAGACATTCGGAAAATGGGGGTCGAAGACGAGGTCAAGGATCTGAACCTCATCGTAAAGGCGGATGTTCAAGGAAGTGTCGAAGCTGTCAAGGGTCTGCTCGAGAAGATCGAAAACGACGAAGTCAACGTGCGTGTCATTCACACCGGGGTTGGCACTGTGACAGAGTCAGACATCCTACTGGCAAGTGCGGCCGACGCGATCGTCGTTGGGTTCAACGTCAAGCCCGAGGCTGGAGCTAAAAATGAAGCCGAACGGCAGAAGGTCGAAATCCGCACTTACACGATCATCTATGAACTTATTGAGGACATAGAAGACGCCGTCAAGGGCCTCTTGGAGCCAAAGTTCGAAGAGGAATACCTTGGCACGATCGAGATTCGAATGGTCTTCAAGTTGTCCAAGGCGGGCAAGGTAGCTGGTTCACACTGTACAGACGGCAAAATCGTCCGTGGGTCGAGTGTACGGATCAAACGGGCCAATGAACTGGTCTACGAAGGCAAAGTCGCTTCACTTAGAAACGTCAAAGAAGACGTCCGAGAGATTTTTGCTGGCCAAGATTGCGGCCTCAAGTTTGAGAATTGGGAAGATTTTAAAGATGGCGACCTCGTCGAAGCCTATGAGTTGGTACAGGTCAACTGACTTGACGGGCCGGATTCTTGGGCCGGTGGGCTGACTTGGCTAGCCCGCAGATTTCTGCTGGAGTTTTCGTCCAGTGCCAAGGTTGCAAGAAAGCCCTATTCGCTGACGAGTTTAGGGCAAACCTTAAGGTGTGCTCATATTGCGGGCACCACCATCGCTTGACATGGCGAGAAAGGATCGAATGGACGTTTGACGAGGGTTCATTTGTTGAATCCGACGCAGACTTGGCTGGTTCGGACCCCCTCAGCTTTCCGGATTACACACCCAAACATTCCGCGGCCCAGTCCAAAACTGGAATGACAGACAGCGTCGTAACGGGCATGGCTAAATTGAGTACGCATGTCGTGAGCGTGGCTGTGAGCGATTTCCACTTTATGGGAGGCTCGATGGGGACGGTGGCAGGAGAAAAGGTCACTCGAGCCCTGGAACGTGGATGCGAAGACCGGTGCCCGGTCATCGTGTTCTGCGCCAGCGGAGGGGCCAGGATGCAAGAGGGCCTTTTGAGCTTGATGCAAATGGCCAAAACCACCGCTGCGGTTGAGCGATGCAGAGACCATGGTGTCCCCTACATCTCAGTCTTCACCGACCCAACAATGGCAGGCGTCCTGGCAAGCTACGCATCAATCGCTGACGTCATTCTGGCGGAACCCAAAGCGTTGGTAGGGTTTGCGGGAGCCAGGGTCAGCAAACAAGCCCAAGTGACCAAGGCACCCGATGACTTCCAAACAGCCGAATGGGTCTTGAAACAAGGAATGCTCGATCGCGTGGTCGAGCGAAGGGACATGAGGGCGACCCTTTCCACCTTGATCCACACTCTTGGGTACTCGCTCCGCAACAAGGAGGCCAGGATTGGCTAAGAGCTGGCGCGAGTGGATGAAAAACCTGCTTGAATTGGAGGATCTGGTCGGCCAGATCAAAACTCAGTTGGTCCAGGAAAGCGATCCCATCCGGTACGCCGAGCTAGACGCCAAAGTTAAGAGCTTTGAGGATCGTCGAGACAAGATTCTCGAACTCATGTTTTCACGGCTAGGCCCGTGGGAGGAGACTTTGTTGGCGCGAGCCGACCCTCGTCCGTACACTCTGGACTATGTACAAAACGTCTTTTCAGACTTTCTTGAAATTGAGGGCGACCGTAGGTTTGGTGCAGACCATGCGATCGTGTGTGGGCCTGCAATCCTCGAAGGACGTCCGGTCATGGTCGTGGGACACCAAAAGGGCCGGAACATCCAAGAGCGGACTTATAGAAACTTTGCAATGGCCAAGCCTGAAGGCTATCGAAAGGCGGTCAGGATGTTTCAAATGGCCGAAAGGTTTCAGATGCCAGTTGTCACGTTTGTCGACACTCCCGCCGCTGACCCAGGCGTCGAAAGCGAAAGCCGAGGGATCAGCGAGGCGATCGCGGCAAGCATGCTGGCCATGTTTGAATTGACTGTGCCCGTGGTCAGCATTGTCATCGGCGAAGGTGGAAGCGGGGGGGCAATCGGAATTGCCGCAGCAAACATTGTCCTCATGCAGGAGCACGCGGTTTATTCGGTGATTCCGCCCGAAGGTTGCGCTGCAATCCTGTGGAGAGACCCCGCCAAGGGGCCGCAAGCTGCGGCTGCATTGAGACTCACGTCAAAGTCTGCATTAGAGTTTGGACTGGTCGATGGAATTGTCAAGGAACCGTTTGGCAGCGCATATCGTGACCCCATCACTGCAGCGACCCTGGTCAAGGAAGCCATAATTGAGAGCTTGGCCAAGTTAGACTCAATCGGTCTGAATCTGAAGTCCCACCGGTACGAGCGCTTCCGACGGGCAGGTTCTAGCTATATGAAGTCTTGATTGGCCGCGCCCTGTCCCCATCTCAAGGGTAGACTTCAGTGTTCGGAAACGCGCTCGTAGCTCAGTGGATAGAGCATCAGCTTGCGGAGCTGGGGGTCGGAGGTTCGAATCCTCTCGAGCGCGCCAATGTCATAATATTGCAATATGGCCAATTTCCGACGTCTCGACGCTGACAAGGCGGGCGCAATGGCAAGCCTCCTCTGTGCGATTCATTGCTCTGTTGTCGGCTTGTTAGCCGGGTTCCTGCCTTTGATCGGGCTGACATTTCTGCATGAACCATGGGTCGAGGCTCTGTTCTATTGTACGGCTGCGGTTCTCGGGGTTTGGGCTGCAGTCAGGGGCTGGCTGTTGCACCGGGCATGGTGGGTCAGCCTGTTCTTTCTATGCGGCTTTGCTTTAGTTGGTATTGGGCATTGGGCTGGAGAAATGTCCGTTAACAAGGGCCAGCTTGAGACGCTGGGGCACCTGCTTTCTGCTGCTGGAGGGCTCGTTCTGGTGGCGTTCCATGTCATGAACTCACGCTTGACCAAGTCTCACGCGTGCTCTTGTGCTGCTTGCATAGTGGGCCGGGAGCCCGACTCCGTCAAAATCCTATCGGATGCCAAACGGTCTTCATCTCCTGAAAATCCATGATCGCCGCGAGGCAAGGCTTGTCCCGTAACTGGATCAGCCGCTTCATGTTCTCGGCGGCGTCGAATCTAATTTCCTCGCAAATGGCGCGATCAAAGAAGCCGATGGACTGAACGTCCATATGCTTCGCGATTGTCGGCAATGTTTCGGACTGTCTTCCGACAAGAATGTTCACTACTCCTGCTGGGAGGTCGGAGGTCGCAAGCACCTCTCCAAATTCGCATGCGTCCACTGCGCTTTCGTCCGCGGCCACTGCAAGAACCGAGTTCCCTCCGACGATGGCAGAAGCCAATCCTGAAACCAGGCTCAATAGCCCTGGACCGCAGGCAAGGGCAACGACGCCGACC
>JAEURO010000206.1 GCA_016788345.1 Chthonomonadaceae bacterium | reverse complement strand
TCGCAGGTGGGCGCAGGCGAATGGACGCAAAACGCCCGCCAGACCCCTCGCGACGAGTACTTGAAGCTCATGAAGAGCTTCACGGGCAAAGACTACGACGCCAAGAAGCTCGTTGCGACGGCCAAGCGAGCCGGGATGAAGTACGTCACCCACACAACCCGTCACCACGAAGGCTTCAGCCTCTACGACACGCGCGGCCTCAGCGACCTGGACGTCACCCATACCCCTGCCAAGCGCGATTTCGTCCGCGAGTTTGTCGACGAGTGCCACCGCCAGGGCGTCGTGCCCATGCTCTACCACACGACCCTCGACTGGAACGACAAGCGGTTCGAGTCTGACTGGGAGGGTTACCACAAGTACCTGCGCGACAGTGTGGAAATCCTGTGCACAAAGTATGGAAAAATCGGTGGCTTCTGGTTCGACGGTAACTGGAGCAAGCCCGGTGCCGACTGGCACGAGACCGAACTCTATGCCGTGGTCCGCAAACACCAACCCGAAGCGATCGTGATCAACAACAGCGGCATCGACGCCATGGGGCACGGCGGCCACCCAGAGGTCGACAGCGTGACCTTCGAGCGCGGCCGCCCCACCCCTCTCGACCGAAAGGGAGCAAAGAAGTATGTCGCGGCAGAAATGTGCCACACGATGAACTTTCACTGGGGCGTGGCCACCCACGACTTCAACTACCTCTCGCCCGCGCATGTGATCGAGGAGTTCTGCTTTGCCCGCCGCGCGGGGGCAAACCTGCTCATGAACATCGGCCCGCAAGCCCACGGCAAGGTGCCGGAATACGAAGCCGCCGCTCTGGCCCGGGTCGGTGACTGGATCGAGATGCACGGGGGCCGGGAAGGCGTGATGTACAAGGGCCGCCCGTGCGGGGTGACGGGCGAAGGCGACGATTTCGCTCTGGCCATAGGCGACGAGCTCTATCTGTTCGTCACCGACCTCACGCAGACTAGCAACACCCAAGTCCACGCGAAGGGCCGTGGTGCCGGGCCGCGGGTGTTCGGAGGTGTCACGCAAGATTACAGGGAGGCTGTCTGGATGGACAACGGCGAGAAGCTCAATATTGAACGTCAATCCGACACACTTACCCTCCACGCGACACAGTATCCCTATGGCACCAACACCGTGGTTCGCGTTGCGCGGTTGGCCCGTTGACCCTCACTTCAACAGCTCGCGTGGTATCGATGAGGCATGCGTCACAACTGTACACTCCTTAACGCTTCGTCCATCGTCATGGAAGGCGCGTTGCCAAGCCGGGCCACTGCCTGCCATCAATGATCCGCACGTGGTCATCATGCCAGCCATGATTGGCCCACCCTGTTTCTGGTCACCTGCCGCTTCAGAACCGAGGAACTGAAGTGGCTGGCGTGGCCAGGCTGAAGTATCGTGCAGCCTGGTTCGCAGAACACAATGTGCGACTGGTAGGCGGTGAGTGGGTTCGGTTCCGAGGAACCGGGATGCACAAGACATCAACCCGGCCACGCGCCGGGCCACCCGCCCGGGAGGTTAGCGTAAAATGCGATGCAATGGAGGACTGGAAAGTCGAACGATACGTCTCGGAGCTCGAAAGACAAATTGAATATGTAAAGTTGAGCGTGAAGGCACTGGACGAAACTATCCGGTCAAATAATGTGCAGGAGACTTTCCGAAACCTTCATAGCTTCCTCACCCATGCGGCATGCATTTCAAAGCTATTCTGGCCCCCGGAGCAGAAGTCCAAGGCACGAGCTGAGTTACTTCGGAAACTTCTCGGCGTCGAAGAGGAGACATCTCCTGGACTGTCCAACCGAAGTTTGCGAAACAGCTTGGATCATTTTGACGAGCGACTTGATGAGGCGTTTTCAAAGGGCCATGGCAAACTGTTTGTCGACAGCAACATTGGTTCTGTTGGTGCGATAGACCTTGGTCCAGAACTAGTGTTTCGAAATTATGATCCTACATCACGGATATACACGTTTCGGGAGCAAGACTTTGACCTAGGTCAAATCTGTAAGGAAGTTGGGGATATTGAGAGAGCCCTCATGGCTTGGAGAACTCAACAAGCTACTTAACCGCTACAAATAACCTGGGCTGGCGGGGCTGGCACAGCACGTAGGTCGAATACGACATATGAGACCTATGGGGGATGGTTTCGATTGGCTTGCCGCAACCGATGCATGCGTTCGGTGAATCCGCCATCGTCTAAGAACGCCTTTTCTAGCTGGCGCAATAGCTTGTCGAGGAGGAAGTTGGTCTGGTTCACGACGCAGACCATCGTGTTGGCGGCGTTTTCGGGGCCTTTGTCTTCAATATATGTCCTATAGGTCATATAGGACATATTCTCCTTGTAGCAAAGTTTTCGGATAAAAACGGCTTTTTCGTGGTCTTTGGGCCACAGATCAAAACCACGTTGCCTTAGGAAATCTTTGTAGTCTACGAGCAGTTCTTCTTGGCTTGCCCGTGCGATTCCTACGAGTTTGAGTTCGATCTTCTTTGATGTCCCCGAGGCAACGCTTCCTTCGGCAATGTTTTGCTTGCCGCTTCGCGCAGCTTGAATCATTTGATCAACAGTTCGACTTTTTGGATCGACGTATCGCCGACAAAACTCGACAGTGGCGTCATGAACGACGACCGCCATCTGATAAGCACGAAGCCCCTGATATCCGCCATGCGGCGGGATCAGGGGCTCGTCCATGGGAAGAATATGACCTATAGGCCCTATGTGTCCTATAGGTCTTATCTTCAGAAGTCCATGTCGCCCATGCCGCCGCCTGGCATGACGAGCTTGGCCAGGCTGAAGTATCGTGCAGCCTGGTTCGGGGATCACTAGGTGGGACTGTGAGGCGGCGAGTGGGTTCGGTTCCGAGGAACCGGGGTGCAAAAGACATCAACCCGGCCACCGCTCGGCCTGCTCAATCTTCACCTGTGTCTGCGATTTGCCTAACATTAATGAATTCGTTCTGCTCGCTGGTAACCATCCCTCCCTTGCCGACCACAAAGGCCGTGTCAACATCCCTGATTGAGCAACCCTGGACGCTAGCCGTGCCGTTTGCCACATTGACCACGCTTGAAAAGCCCTCGAACTGAATGCCCTCGATGTGCACGGATCCTCCATCAACGACGCGAATGAATGATAATTTCGGATCGGACGCCTGCTGACCGCCGTACTGATAGGCCGTCACCTCCGGCTTTACTATTACGCTCGATCCTTTGAGGCGCAATTGCCTCAGTCTCAGGCGCCCAGATTCAAGTTCGAACTCCACTATCTGTTGCCCCTTAACCGGCCTGACGAGAAACCGTGAACCAAGGAATTGAACACGAAAGCTGCTCGCATTAGCGATGATCTCGTTGTTAGCGATCTCCAGAAGTAACGTCTCTCGAGACCTAGAGGTCCAGATTCTGCACGTGACCAAAACTGGCGCGTTTTCGGAAGGATCCGGACCTATGGTCAGCTCAACTTGGCCTAGCTTGATCCCCGAACTTCCTGAAATCTGATCCGAGCCGAAGGTAATGGCCGTCCAAGCAATAATCTCTGGTTGCCAGCGAACAAACCCACTTTCCCTTACCTTTGGGTTCTCATCCTTGTCACGCACATGATCCTTGCTCAGTACACGCCTCGTCGCCAGATCGTGATGTTGCACGCACAGCAACGTTATCCCAGCGGCCCGGTGCTCTTGAGCTTCTACAAACTCCGGGTCGAAATGGTGGTACTGCACGATTGGATTGCCACAGAAGATGCATCCAAATCCACATCTAGCCGCTATCTCAGCCTTGAGAGTAGCTGGAATCTGATCGTTGAGACCGTGCTTGTTCGTCCGCATGTTGCTACCTTTCCCTCGCCCTCAAGAACTGGCCCAAGGATGGCAGGCCCT
>JAEURO010000205.1 GCA_016788345.1 Chthonomonadaceae bacterium | reverse complement strand
TCAGGTTCATTGAAGAGTTTGGAGTTGCCATGGTGGGGGGATGTTGCGGGACGACCCCAGACCACATTAAGGCCTTGTCAGAGGCCGTCAGCCGAAAGGGCCACAGCGACAAGGGACATTGGCGCGCTTGCACAAAGCTGTTTCAAGGATTTGATTTCGAGCTGCCTTTTCTTGACGCGGACTCTCCCGAAGTCCGAGAGACTTCAGCATACAAGTTGGTTGGGTGTAGCAGTCTCTATCAGTTCCAACCCTATCGGCAGGACACAAGCTTTCTTATCGTCGGAGAAAAGACTAACGCTAACGGCAGTAAAGCCTTCCGAGACATGTTAGCCGCTGAAAACTGGGACGGACTGACCGAACTCGCCCGGGAGCTAGAACAAGAGGGGTCACACGTTTTAGATGTCTGCTGCGCTTACGTTGGACGGAACGAAGAGCAGGACATGCGGACTCTACTTTCGCACTACAACCGGCATGTCACGGTTCCACTCATGATCGATTCGACAGAAACCCGAGTCATCGAAGTCGCGCTGCAGCATACAGCGGGCAAGGCAATTGTCAACTCGATAAATTTTGAAGACGGCGAAGCGAGGCTTAAAGCGGTTCTCAAATTGTGCCGTAAATATGGGGCGGCCGTTGTCGCTCTCACGATCGATGAGGACGGAATGGCCAAGACGGTCGAAAGCAAAGTCGGCATTGCGCGAAGGATCTTGGCCGAAACGCGTGCGGCAGGTTTGCCCGACCATGACGTGTTCTTTGACTGCCTGACTTTCACATTGGGTTCCGGCGACGAAGAGTTCCGCAAGTCAGCGCTTTCGACCCTGGACGCGATCCGTGAAATCAAGCGGCTCTATCCCAATACGAATTCAATATTAGGCGTGAGCAATGTGAGTTTTGGGCTCAAGCCTTCAGCGCGGGCCGCACTCAATTCAGTCTTTTTGCACTATGCACTGGACTCTGGCCTGACCGCGGCAATTGTCCATGGATCGAAGATACGTCCGCAATCAAAGATAGACCCCGAAGTATGGGAAGTTTGTGCGGACCTCATCTTTGATCGGCGGGTTTTTGCCGCCTAAAATTGCTAGACAGACTGGGTAACCTCATTGTCCCACATGATGACGGTTGGGGTTCGAACCGAAACAATACAGGACGAGACGAGGGTCGTACTGACCCCAGACGGCGTAGGTTCACTCGTCGGCCCCGGTTGCTCAGTCATAGTTCAAAAAGGGGCTGGAACGCGTGCGCATTTTTGTGACGCCGATTACGAGGCCGTCGGAGCAAAAATCGTCGATTCCGAGGAGCAACTTCTTTCGGAGTCGCGCGTTGTCTTGCAGGTCAACGGACCCGCTGACGGGGGACCAACATGCCCCGGATATGCCAGAGGTACAGTCCTCGTGTCGTTTTTGTGGCCAGCTGCCAATCCAAAGACAATCAAAACACTCGCAGACAAGCATGTGACCACGTTGGCTTTGGATCTCGTCCCGCGGATCACACGCGCTCAAAGCATGGACGCACTCTCGTCTATGTCCACGGTCGCGGGTTACAGGGCCGCCTTAATCGCGGCCGAAAACTTGCCACGGTTCTTCCCTATGCTGATGACTGCGGCCGGAACGCTTCCGCCAGCCAGGATTTTGGTCATCGGTGCCGGTGTCGCGGGGCTCCAAGCCATTGCCACCTGCAAGAGGCTCGGGGCCGTCGTCGAAGCTTTTGACGTCCGACCGGCAGTCAAAGAGCAAATCGAGAGTCTGGGTGCAAAGTTCATCGGGCTTTCCCTGCTGTCAGACGAAGCAGAAGACTCTGGGGGTTATGCCAAAGAAGTGTCCAACGACACCCACGCGAAAGAGCTAGATCTGATCGCTTCTCGCCTCAAAAACATCGACTGCGTGATCTCGACCGCCTTGATCCCGGGAAAAAAGGCGCCCACCCTCTTGACCGTCGACATGTTGGCGACAATGAAGCCTGGGTCGGTCGTTGTCGACCTTGCTGCACCTGCAGGTGGCAATTGCGAGGCGACCCTCCCGGGACAGGTCATCGTGAAGCACGGTGTAACCGTTTTTGGGAAAACTGACCTCGTGGCAGGGCTTTCACGGGATGCAAGCGTCATGCTTAGCAAAAACGTCGTGGCTTTCTTGACGAACATGATGAGCCCAGACGGGCTAAATTTGCACAAAGACGATGAGATTGTCAAGAGTACGCTTGTGACGCTAGATGGAAAAATTGTCCTCGACACAGTCCGATTGGCGGTCGAGGGGAGAGGGTAAGTAAATGGAACTCGTTTCAGCGGTCACCGTCTTTGTCCTGGCAGTTTTTGTTGGCCTGGAAGTCATCGCAAAAGTCCCCCAAACACTGCACACGCCGCTCATGAGCGCAACGAACGCGATTCATGGGGTTATCCTTGTCGGCGGCATCATCGTTTTGGGAACAGCCAACGATCCGATGGGTTATGTCATCGGATTTCTTGCCACCGTTTTCGGTGTAATGAACGTCGTCGGTGGTTTTGTCGTGACAGACAGGATGCTAGAAATGTTCCGACGTAAGCCAAAGGTGAAGCCTTGATCAACTTTGCATACTTGGCGACGGCTGTCACGTTCATGCTGTCGTTGCGTCTCATGAACTCGCCGAAAACGGCAAGGACAGGCAATGTGCTGGCTGCAGGAGGGATGGTGGTCGCCTTAGTCGCAACCCTCTTCTTGCAGGTCGATGGAAAACCCTTGTTCGTAGGAAGCTTGTCTAGCCCAAAGAGTTTCAACGTCCTCTTGCTCGTCGTCGCGGGGGTGGTCGGCACGGCCATCGGATGGGTTTCGGCCCGCCGCGTCCAAATGACGGCGATGCCCCAAATGGTCGCTCTGTTCAACGGGCTCGGGGGAGGCGCCGTTGCGTTAGTTGCCCTGTTGGAGTATCGGAGGTTCCTTGGTGGACCTGTGGACACTGTCGCGGTGGTCACAAGCGTCCTTAGCTTGGTCATCGGAAGTTTGAGTTTCACAGGAAGCCTTGTGGCCTTCGCCAAACTTCAGGAGCTCATGCCCGGCCGACCGCTAACATTTGCGGGACAAAAGGCGCTTAATTCGACTTTGATGCTTGTAGCCCTTGTGATTGGCATCAGCCTGATGGTCACCGCTCCGAACATGCCTTTGTTTTGGGGACTGTTCTGCATCTCTCTTGTTCTTGGAGTGACCTTGGTGCTCCCTATAGGCGGAGCCGACATGCCGGTCGTCATCTCACTATTGAATTCGTTCACAGGCTGTGCGGCTGGCCTCGCAGGTTTCGTCCTGGGAAATTCTGCGCTCTTGATCGGCGGCGGCCTGGTGGGTGCCAGCGGCCTCATCTTGACTTTGCAAATGTGCGTCGCAATGAACCGACCACTGTCAAACGTACTATTCGGGGCATTTGGGGCCACAAATCAGACCGCAATTGCGAGCAAGACTGAAGGTTCGGTCAAGTCGTATTCTGCCGAAGATGTAGCCATTCTTTTTTCCACTGCAGATTCAATAATGGTCGTGCCTGGGTACGGCATGGCGGTCGCGCAAGCGCAACACGCCGTAAAAGATTTATGCCTAAAGCTCAACGGGCGAGAGGTCAAGGTCTGTTATGCGATCCACCCCGTTGCCGGGCGGATGCCTGGTCACATGAATGTGCTTTTGGCCGAAGCTGACGTCCCCTATGAGCAACTTTTGGACATCGACGAAGCAAATCCGATGTTTCCGCAAACGGATGTCGTCTTGGTCATCGGAGCCAACGACGTTGTCAACCCCTCTGCTCGAACCGACAAAACGAGCCCGATTTATGGGATGCCGATCCTGGATGTGGACAGAGCCAAGACGGTCGTCGTCTGCAAGCGAGGAATGGGAACCGGCTTTGCAGGGATCGACAA
>JAEURO010000204.1 GCA_016788345.1 Chthonomonadaceae bacterium | reverse complement strand
CAGTCAATCTTTGTCGACTTGGGTGGCGATCTTTCTTATGGGACCGCGGTGAATCCGGACGGTCTTGCTGGTCAGGCTTGGATCGCCGCCGACAGAGGTGCCAACAGCCCTTTCCGAGGCAACATCTACATCATGGCGTCGGTCGACCCTAATGGAACGCAAAGCCGAGTCGACGTGAAACTTCGTCGAAGCATCAACGGCGGCAGCACTTGGCAGCCTGCCGTGACAGTCAATGATGACGGCTCGGTCAACGGTCGGTTCCACTGGATGTCTTCTCTGTCGGTAGCACCAAATGGCCGGGTCGATGTCTGTTGGCTGGACACAAGACACGACGCTTCAGCCCAGACCTCGCGACTGTATTACACGTATTCGACAGATGGTGGCGCGACCTTCGCTCCGAACATCGCCGTTTCGCCTGCGTTCAACTCGTTAATCGGCTGGCCTCAACAAAACAAGATCGGCGACTATATGCAGATGATCAGTGACAACGGCGGTGCGAACATTGTCTATCCAGCAACATTTACTGGTGGCCAGGACGTTTATTTCGTCCGAGTCCCGCAATCTGTCGCACAAACGGTCAATCCGAGCACATTCTCACTTTTCCGCGGCCAACTGGTCAGCGGGCAGCTCAGCGACTTGTTCAACGTGGACGCCAACTATGTGACTGCAAAGGCCGGGCTCACCCTAAACGGTTCAGAGGCGCCGCTCCAGTACGTCATTGAGGGATCTGCGCCAAGCTCGACAGCGACAGCCCTGAGCTTTACATGTGTGTCTAAGGCGTCGGCAACCGCATTGCAGCAGGAGATCTCTCTCTTCAACTTCCAAACCAATGCCTATGAGTTGGTCGACACGAGGTTGACGACATTGGCTGACCAGACTGTAACCTACAACGCGACAGGCTCGCTTGCTCGGTTCATCGGTAGCGGTAACGCGATCCGAGCTAGGGTGGCCGTGAGGCAGGTCGGACCTGTGGCGACACAGTGGACCCATTCTCTGAACCAAACGGTTTGGAGCGTCACCCCTTAGAGAGCGCACCAAACCTCTCAGGAGGCCCCCTTGGATTTTATGTCCTAGGGGGCTTTTTTGGTCCCAGAGAGAGTGTCAAGACGGACTCAACCATGCCTAACCAGCCCGGGTAAAATCAGGGGGCTTCCCAGCTGCTCCCCATGCCTGAAAACGATCCATCTTCTTTGTCACTCGCGATCGAAGACACGTTAGCCGAAAGCTATGTGAACTATGCGATGTCGGTCATCATCGCGAGGGCGTTGCCGGACGTCAGGGACGGGCTGAAGCCAGTGCAGCGCCGCATCCTCTACGCGATGCGTGAGCTCAATCTCACTCCACAGAACAGCACGACCAAGTGTGCCAAGGTCTGTGGCCAGACCAGCGGCGATTTTCACCCTCATGGCGAGCAGGTCATCTATCCGACCCTGGTTCGAATGGCGCAACCGTTCAGCATGCGTTATCCCTTGATTGACGGCCAAGGGAATTTTGGAAGCATCGACGGAGACTCGCCAGCTGCCATGCGGTATACGGAATGCAGGCTGACTCCGGTCGCGATGGAGATGCTGGAGGGTCTCGACCAGGAAACGATCGACTGGACGGACAATTACCTGCAAACAATGAAGGAGCCCACCGTGCTCCCAGGGAAGTTTCCAAACCTGCTATGCAACGGGGGCCAAGGGATCGCCGTGGGCATGGCCACCAGCTTGCCTCCACACAACTTGACGGAAGTATGTAACGCGATTCTGCTTAGGATCGACCAGCCGGAGTCGACTTTGCAAGAAGTCATGGAGTGTCTCCCGGGCCCTGACTTCCCGACATATGGTCTCATCATGGGCAAGAAAGGGATTTTGGACGCCTACTCCACAGGGAGGGGAAGCGTTGTCATGCAGGCCAAAACGATGATCGAACCGATCGAGAGCGGAAAAAACGCGATCGTCGTGACGGAGCTTCCGTACCAGGTCAATAAAGAGAACTTAGTCAAATCGATCGCGGCGATCATCCGAGACAAAAAGTTTGATGGATTGCTTCGGGTCGACGATTTCAGCGACAAACGCGGCATGCGAATCCAGATCGACCTTCGGCGGGACGTAAATCCAAACAAGGCGCTCAACTACCTGCTCAAGCATACGAGCCTGAGGACGACATTCGGATCGATCATGTTGTCACTTGTCGATGGCGCACCACGGGTGTCGCCGCTCCTTGTCATTCTCGACGAATATATCAAACACCGCCGAGACGTCATCACCCGGAGGACCCGATTTGCACTCATCCGTGCCCTGACTGAAGTCCACCTCAACGAGGGCTATCAGATTGCCCGCCGGTTCTTAGATGACATCATTGCGACGATCCGGGCGGCGAGCGATCCCAATGAAGCGCGAGTCCAGTTGGTGCGTAAGTTCGATATGTCGCCGTTCCAAGCGAACGCCGTCTTAGCCATGGAACTCAGGCGGCTCACACAACTGGAGCAGTCCAAGCTGGAAGCCGACTATAAGGAAGCCTTGCTGCGGGCTCAGGATCTGATGGACATCCTGTGCAACACGGTCAGGCTGACAGCAGTCCTTCGAGAGGAGACCGTCGCGCTAAGGGACAAGCACGGGGACGAGAGGCGAACACGCATCGTCGAGCGGGAAGCTGGTGACTTTAGCGAAGAAGACCTCATTCCAGAGGAAGAGGCGATCATTTCGATAAGCCGTGATGGCTATATCAAGAG
Organism: Chthonomonadaceae bacterium; assembly: GCA_016788345.1. Classification (GTDB taxonomy): domain Bacteria; phylum Armatimonadota; class Fimbriimonadia; order Fimbriimonadales; family Fimbriimonadaceae; genus JAEURO01. The sequence goes on along the minus strand of JAEURO010000204.1, from coordinate 1,339 downwards.
AATCAGCCTCGACGCTTATCGTCAGCAGCGACGTGGTGGCAAAGGTATGAAGAATGTGATGAAGGCTGAGGACGAGCCAGAGCACCTCTTCCAAGTCAACACGCACAACTGGATCCTTTTCTTTACAAACAAGGGCAAGGCGTACAAGCTTAGGGCCTACGATCTGCCCGAGAGTAGCCGATATGCCCGCGGCATGCCAGTCATTAACTACATCGCTATCGATGGAGACGAGCGTGTCACGGCAGCTGTCCGAGTGAAAGACATCAAGGGCGATGGGTTCTTGGTCATGGTGACTCGACGAGGCGAGGTCAAGCGGACCGCCTTGGCCAAGTTTGCCAACATCCGCGCCAATGGATTGATCGCGTTCGACATTGAAGAAGGCGACGAGCTCGGCTGGGTCATTCAAAGCAATGGAAGCCAGGACATCATGATCGTGACGCGTAACGGGCAGTCGATCCGGTTCAAGGAGACGGCGGCTAGAGACCGGGGCCGGACTGCAGGAGGTGTCCGGGCTATCACGTTGAAGGGGGACGACTACATTGTCACGGCTGACTTGGCCGATGATGAAGCGACACTTCTTGTGGTGGGTGAGAAAGGCTTCGGCAAGCGTACGCGCATCGACGAATACCGCGTACAAGGCCGGGGAGGTTCTGGAATCTTGACCATGAACGTCACGGACAAGACGGGCAAGATCGTCTCGGCAGAAGTCGTGCAAGACGACGACAAACTCCTCGTCTTGACGACCAATGGCAAAGGAATCAGGCTCAAAGTCAAAGATGTGAGGCTGGTCGGAAGAATTGCTCAAGGCGTCAAGCTGATCAACATGGCCGAAGGCGACACGATCGCTTCGATCGCCAGACTGGTCGACGCGCCTGAGGAAGATGAGGACGCCGAAGGGCCTGTCGACCTCTTTGACCCGCAGTAAGTCATGAAGACGAGAAGCCAGCACATTTCCATCCAGGTTCAGCCGGATCTCCTGGATAAAGCAGTCCGGTACTATGCCCAGACGTTGGGCCTGGTTCCGACCAAAAGTGCTGATGGGAGCGTGAAGTTTGTGGGTGAAAACTTTACGCTCTGGGTCGACCCGAGCCAAGAGCCAGCCGTCTTACAAGAGTGGTTTGTAGGCAACCTTGACGAGACAAAACGCAAGTTGGTCGAAGCGGGAGCGGAAGTGACAGCGGAATCGGATATCGGGTTCTTTGTACGCGATCCGTATGGAATGCGCTATCACGTTTGTTCTGAAAACGATTGACTTGTCGAGCCTTGGCCCGTGGGAGTCGGTGATTGTTGTGGGGCCAAGCCGTTTTTGTTGCCTCCAGACTCGTCCAACTCCTCCCTT
>JAEURO010000203.1 GCA_016788345.1 Chthonomonadaceae bacterium | reverse complement strand
TCACATGGGAACCCCGATCACCATGACAGCCCAAGGGCTGCAAGTTCCAAACGATCCAATTATTCCATTCATCGAGGGCGATGGCATTGGCCGAGACATATGGAAAGCCTCCGTCCGAGTGTTCGACGCTGCTGTCGCAAAGGCCTATGGTGGATCGAGGAAGGTCGAATGGCTCGAAGTCTTGGCCGGGCAAAAAGCGTTTGACAAAACCCAGTCCTGGCTGCCGGACGCGACCCTTGACGAATTCAAAGCCAAGCTCGTTGGCATCAAGGGCCCTTTGACCACGCCGGTCGGCGGCGGCATCACCTCGCTCAACGTCGCGCTTCGCCAACAGCTCGACCTGTACGTCTGTCTGAGGCCAGTCAAGTGGTTTCAAGGCGTCCCATCGCCTGTGGTCAAGCCCGAGCTTGTCGACATGGTCATTTTCAGAGAGAACACCGAAGACATATATGCCGGAATTGAGTTCGAGCAAGGCACAAGCGACTGCGACAAAGTCTTAGCCTTCCTCAAGACTGAGTTCGGTGCCAAGTACAAGAAGATCCGGTTCCCAGAATCGGCTGGGATCGGTATCAAGCCAGTGTCAAGGGAAGGCACAGAGCGGCTTGTACGCGCTGCGCTCAAGTACGCGGCTCAATACAAGCGAAAGTCTGTGACGCTGGTCCACAAAGGAAACATCATGAAGTTCACCGAGGGCCAATTTATGAAGTGGGGGTATGACCTGTGCAAGAAAGAGTTTGGGGGCCAGGAAATCGACGGGGGTCCCTGGCAAAAGGTCAATGTGGATGGACATGAAATGACCGTCAAAGACGTCATTGCAGACAATTTCCTGCAACAGATCCTCCTGCGCCCATCAGACTATGACGTCGTGGCCACGCATAATCTGATCGGAGACTACTTGAGCGACGCACTAGCCGCACAGGTCGGGGGGATTGGCATCGCTCCGGGCGGAAACATCAACTATGTCACCGGACACGCCGTGTTTGAAGCGACCCATGGGACAGCACCAAAGTACGCTGACTTGGACAAGGTCAACCCCTCAAGTGTTTTGCTTAGCGGCGAAATGATGTTTAGATATTTGGGTTGGCATGAAGCTGCCGACCTGATCGTCAAGGGCATCGAAGCCTCGATCGTGGCTAAGACCGTGACCTATGACTTTGCTCGGGCGATGGACGGAGCTACCGAGGTCTCGTGCAGTGGGTTTGGCGATGCAGTGATCGCAAACATGGGCTGAAGCGACAAATAGAGCGGCCGCCCGGAGGATCGTCCGGGCGGCCTTCTTTCAAGATCCCCAGATAATTCTGGGGCGGATAATCATGCCAGTCTTTGGCGGAGAAGTGGTCTTCATAATCTTATTGTTCTCCAGTGATCGCCACGCTGCTCAAGTCGACTGCGCCAGTAGAAGAGCCCCACATGGCTCGGTCGGCCCAGACGCTTGAACCCCACATGGCCCTGTTGGCGTCAAGAAGTGTGAACCCGTCTGGATTGAAACCACTTCCCCAGATGGCACGAAGGTCGTTGACATTCGAACCCCAGATAGCGCGGTTAGCGCCCAGCCACTCGCCATTCAGCCCGATGAAACCGTTCTCGTCGAACACTAGCGTCGGACTCATGGCTGGCTGAGTCGCCACAACGTTAGAATTGAGTGCGGCCGGGATGTTCAGGCATCCAGCACCATATGTCAAAACGTTGGGTGTCCCGTCAGGGGCAGCCCACTTGTCCGCGGTGAGCATGAGGCGCATCTTGACCGTGTCAGGCGAGATGTCCGGGTTGTTTTGGATCAGCATTGCCGCTGCCCCAGATACAACTGGTGCGGCCATAGATGTGCCGCTGAGGACGAAGTAGTCCTTGCCCAACATGTTGAGTGGCATACCCGTGGTCGAGATTGTGTTCAAGAAATACGTCAAGAACAGGAACGAGGTGTTGTACATGGTCGACCAAACCTTATTACCACCCGTGACGATGTCAGGCTTCATGACGAAGTCAAGCCTGGAAGGGCCACGACTCGAGTAAGTGGCGATCCGGTCGTCGTCCCGAGTCATCGTGTCCATGGACTTCGTGGCTCCGACCGTGATCACATAAGGGCTATTGCCAGGTGAATTAATGGAACCGTAGTTCGTCCCCCAGCCTTCGTTGCTTTGTCCGTGGGCTTGGACTGGAAACATCCGTCCAGCGTTGCCGGCGGCACAGACCACGACGATGCCAGACCCCCAAGCTTCCTTCACCGCTTGGCAGAGGGGATCGTCGACATAAGACTCTCCCACCGGGTGGCCAAGAGACAGGTTCATGACCTTGATGTTGTACTTTTGCCGATTTTGGATGACCCACTGGATCCCTGCCAAAACGTCGCTGACCGTGCCAGACCCTCGGCCGTCAAGAACACGGACACCGACCAAGTCTGCTCCACGGGCAATGCCGTACATGTTTGTATATCGGCCATCGTCCCGGCCAGCTTTCCCAGTTCCCGCTGCAATTCCAGCCACGTGGGTTCCATGTCCGCAGTCATCGAGTTTTACGGACATACCCGAACTGAAATTGACATTGGCCTTGATCTTGCCCTTGTCCATGTCCACATGGGGCTGGATTCCGCTGTCGACGATCGCGATGGTCACACCGCTTCCAGATTTGCCACCATTGTTCCCCCACGCGTCGATCGCGAGCGAGGAGTTGATCGTGAATGCGTCAGATTTCTTGACGACGCCATCCAGCGAAACATGCTTGACGAACGACAGGGCTGCAAACTCGTCCAAATTCCTTTTTGGAAGAGTCGCCGAGTACGAGGAGATGACTTTGAACTCTCTCTTGAGCTTGACTCCTAGAGCGGCGAGTTCAGTTTTTTGGGCCTTGGTCAGTGGCCCGTCCGTCTTAAAGATAACGTCGGACTTGCCTTTTTGGTCAATGTTTTGCACAGCCGTTCTTAGCGGGCCGTCAAGTTTGCCGTCAAACTTGAATGCGTGCCCAGATACGGCTAGCAGGCTGGATAAGGCGACAACCATCGCCTGGCGACGGATCCCCCGGTTGTGCGAGTGTTCTTCCATGTGACTCATATTCACCAGTCTTCTGTGTGCCTGGATGGCCTTGAGTCAGGCGAGATCCCACAAGCGGATTCGAGAAACAGGGCCAGCCAAACATGGACAACCACCCATTGATGGCCGTCATGACTCTCTGTTTCCCTGTATGAGGGGCCCTGCCACAGGCACATTGACCGGTTATTAAGTGAGTTTGCCCAAAGCCGCCCTGGACAAGAGTTCTAAGTGGAACACGTCGTGGCCAAGTAAGAAAATGCATTGGTCATGCACAGTTACGGCACCACGGAAGGGGCAACTCATGTGTCGGTCTAACTCTTCGTCAGACAGTGTGACCACAAATTCACATACCTGTTTGCGCAGGTTTGTGAACCTCTCGATGGCCGTCCATGGGTCTGTCGACAAATAGTCACCCTTCTTGGCCATCTCTAAGGCGTCCGGGACTTCGATCTTTGCGCCTGGCTCGCGTACTGCCAAATGAACCCAATCCAGGGCCACTTGCTCGTTGTCCGCGACATGGCAGACAAGCTCCCGGGGGCCAAACCCTTCCTGGCTTACGGGCACGTCCCAAGCCTGCTCAGGGATGAGCTTTAACAGATTGACCATTGCAGGCGCGGTATGAGAGGCAAGGTCAGCAAAAATCCTCTTTGTCACGCCGACTCTTTTACCCGGTTACCATGGAGGAACGATGCCCTCGCCTCCCATCACACCCAGCTCCATAAGCGGCCCCAAAAGTTCCTTGTAGACTTTCAGCCGCTCGTCGACTTCAGCCAAGAAGCTGCTCGGAAGATCCTTCGAGTTGGTCAGTTCCGCATTAGGCTTGATCTTATCGTCGAACAGAGTGTGGCGTTGAGTGACATCGTCAACAAGGAGGAAAGTGATCTCGATAGTTTCGCGCTCGCCAACCTTGAACTTGTCAAATTTCGGCATCATTCCACTGAAAGAAGCAAACATGGGCGACTCGGTAAAGAACTTGAACATTGCAAATTCTTCGGTTCCCAAGAGCCCAAACATCTGGCCAAACGGCGACTGTCCTGATTCGGGCACCAATG
>JAEURO010000202.1 GCA_016788345.1 Chthonomonadaceae bacterium | reverse complement strand
CGCTAATTCTGCAGTGGATGAAAGTAGATCCTCAAACGGGACACCTGCATCTCTCAACATATTAAAGAATTCATCAGAAACAAACTCTAAAGGATCGTTGAAGGAAACTGCTGGGTTATCAAGAGTAGTATCGGGCAGACTCCTAAACAGAAGCAACATCTTCTTTGGTGCGTCGGTGTTTCGGTGTCTTCTGTAAAATTCGATGACCTCATAGGCAATTGGTGAAACCTTAATAAAGTTCTCCGAATCTAAACACTTACAGGGCACAACCTTATTACCAGCTGACAACCAATAGATGAGGATCAACGTGTCCGAGCGATCGAGCAATTTGTTCATTTGCCGAAGTGATGCGGCATCGGCCTCAGATTGCGTCGCACCCTTGTCCGCTAAGTTCGGCTCGTTGTCGATGTTCCTTGGGATGTGCCCGCACGCAAAAATCTTCTCTACAGCGATCTTCCGGCTTGTTGCCACTTCGGACATGCGGCTCGACACAAATACATTCAGTCTCCTCTTGCTCACGGTACAAAATTTTATCACATGAAATGCCGGATCGTCAATTCGGCCAGCCATGCCTGGTGTCAGGATTTCTGCCCTCAGACTTGGGCATCTGCAGACCCGATCAGTCTTGATAAGATCTGCTCCATCACGGGTTCGTTCATGGTCTTATTGGCCAAGCATTTTGCGTGGCCCGCTGCTGAAATGGCCTTGCGTCGCTTGTCGTCTGAGAGTAGGCCCAAGCATTGAGCGGCACATTCTTCAGCCGACTCCCAAAAGACGGCTTCTTCACCGTCAATATATAGTTCCAGATGTTCAGAAGTTCTCTCTGCACAGAAGAGGCTGCCAATAGACGGGATCTCCATTGTCCGAGTCGTGTGCAGGTCGCGGTTCTCGTGAGACAGCAACCCGATGCAAATCTTCGCCGACTGGATGTAGGAACAGTACTCAACATCCGAGTAGACCCCAGGGCTCTTCCAAAAGGGAGCGAGCTGAGCTGTTTCCGGGGCTCGGTCCCATCGGTCTCCCACTATGGACAGCGGCACACCGAGGTCGGTCAATCGCTTCAAAAATGCACCCCGGCCTCTCATGTATGTGCCTAAGAACAGGACATCAGTCGCGTACTTGGCTTCTTCATTTGGCGTCAGATCTTGCCGTCGATGGCCGACCTCATCCGCACTTCTCCACACCTTGATCACATCTCTCGCACCGAGTTGCTTGGCCTCTTCGACATTGGGTTCGCGGACCACTGCGACGAGGTCGTACTCGGGAAGAGCCTTTTTTAGAAGAAGCCAGTTCCACCGGTCGCGCTTTCCGAAAGGGTCGTCGACATTGAGAACAACGGATTTCATGCCAAGCGACCGGGCGTGCCGGAGCACATTTGGCGTGGTCGACCTACCATGGTCTACCCACAGAACGTCACCCTTTTCACCGGTTATCTTGCCGATCAGCCGTTCTTCGTGTGCTTTCCCCAGAAAGAGGCAACCAGTCTCACGGTGAAATTTGAGGGCCAGACCCGTCGCGCCAAGCAAGGCTTGGGTGTCGACGATTTCAACCTGATGCCCCAACCTTCGGAGCGCATTTGCCCGGTGGAGCGAGGTTCCAGACTCATATCCAAGATAGACAATACGCAAGGACGGAACGAAAGTCTACCGCAGGGTCGGCCAGCCCAATGGTCTCCAACTTCGCACCGTTCCTCAAGTTTGTGGTTCGCTATACCGACATCAATACCAGGGTCACCTTCGACCGGAGAAGCTTACAGATGTACGAGCAGTATTGGGGACTAAACGAACCGCCATTCACACTGACACCCGACCCACGGTTCCTTTATATGAGCCGGGCCCATGAGGATGCGTTGATGATGCTGAACTATGCCGTCACCCGCAACAAGGGCGCGGCCATGTTGGCGGGCGATATCGGGCTAGGCAAAACGACGATAAGCCGCAAACTACTGGAAACTCTCGATCCTGTGCAGTTCAAAGTCGTCCTCATCGTGAACCCAATCCTAACTCCGACCCAGATCCTTCAGGAGATCTTGAACCAGCTCGGCATCGACATCGGCAGCCGAAACCGACAGGTCTTGGTTCAACGGCTCCATCTAGCGCTTCTTGAGTACTACGACAAGGGCCGCCGCATCGTCGTCTTAGTCGACGAGGCCCACTTGATCAAGTCTGCACAGACGTTTGAGGAGCTTCGGCTCTTGCTCAATTGCCAAATGAACGATCAGTTTTTGCTCAGCCTGCTTCTTCTTGGACAAACTGAGCTACGGCCGAAAGTCGCGAAGGTTCCAGCCCTAGAGCAGCGATTAGCCGTCCGCCACGTTCTCAAACCGTTAGACATGCTCGATACGGGCGAGCTCATTGTCCACAGGCTCCGGGTCGCAGGATATACAAAAGAAAAGAGCCCCTTTACGCCAGACGCCATTCATAAGATCCATCAGATTTCAAACGGCGTCCCCAGGGTCACTCTGCAGCTCGCAGACAACGCCCTTCTGATGGCCATGGCCAGAAAAGAAGAAATGGTCGACGCCTTTTTGATGCACGAATGCGCCGAGGAGTTCACAGGAGTCGCGGCATGAATTTAGCCGACGCCATCCGTGCTGCAGCACAGGGAGGCGGAGTGCCTTTGGTGAGCGAGGTGCCAACCGCCTTTCAACCAAAAGGTGAGTCTGCGGCACAGGGCCCAGAAGCCTACGTGTCCCAGTCTGCTCCGCCAGAGGCGCCGAGCCCGGCAGTCATCGGGGGCAATGTCGTAAGGATCGAGTTGTTCATGTCTGCAGAGCAGACGACGAACATGCTCAGGGCCATCATGATCGGTCAACACACCATCCTGACTCTTGCTGAGGCGGCCCATTACCTCCGAATCCGCCCGCAAACCTTGTCCCGACTCGCTGAAGAAGGAGAAATCCAAGGGGTCGAAATCGACGGTAAGTGGAGGTTCCCTAAAAACCATCTCGACGAGTGGATCTACGCCACCGTCGGGCAGACAGTCAACGAAGTGGAGCAACAAGATGTCGCTTAGTCTATTCCGACAAAAATCATATATTGGACTTGACCTGGGGGCGTCACATATCAAAGCCGTCCAGATTGATAAGACGCCGGCTGGCTGGAAGATTGGAAAAATCGCCCGCTACCCGACGCCGCCTAACTCGATCCAAGACGGGATCGTCACAGACTGCGAGGCCGTGTCCAGCGCTATCCGCGCCATGCTGCGCGACAACAAGCTAAGCGCGACCGCAGCAGTAATTGGAGCGGCAGGAGGCTCCGTCATCGTCAGGACGGTGAACATCCCGAACATGCCGGAAGCTGTCCTGCGCAAATCGATCAAGTTTGAGGCGAGTCGCTATGTGCCAAGCAGTATCGAGGACAGTTACATCGAGTTCGAAATCCTTGGACAGGCTGATGAAGACCATATGAGCGTGCTTATCGTCGCGGCCCCAAGGGAGATTGTCGAAAGCCGCGTCAGGTCGTGTGAATCTGCAGGTTTAGAGGTCGAAATAGTCGAAGTCGAAGCGTTTGCAGCTTACAGGTCTCTCGTCGAGGCCGACACGACGCAGAATTTTGGCGACTCGACGATCGCCATCATCGACATAGGCGCCCAATCGACCAATGTGAGTGTCGTCAACAAAGGGGCCTTTTCCATGACGCGGTCGATACCTCAAGCGGCAACGACCCTCACCGAGGCGATCAAAAGTTACTTCAAACTGAGTGACGAAGACGCCGAGGCTGGAAAGGCACAACTAGATCTGTCCACCCTCTTGGACATGGACAAGCCAAACGAAAACCCCCCTCTCAGGGTCATCCAGCCGTTCGTCGACGACCAAATCCGGGAGATCCGACGGTCACTTAACTATTACCAGTCACAACAGACGGAGGGTAACCAGAACAATCCTGTCAATAAGATTTTGCTCTGCGGTGGTGGAGCGGCCTTGGGCGGTTTCCCACAATACCTGGAAGCAAAAATGTTTTCTTGTGCCACACTACCGGCAAAAAATCACGCTGGCCGTGGTGCTGCAGGAATATAATATCTGACCGGCGTAGTCCCCATGCATGAAGAAACCACCATTTTGGTCGTCGCATCATTGCCTTCCTA
>JAEURO010000201.1 GCA_016788345.1 Chthonomonadaceae bacterium | reverse complement strand
GATTTCAAACGTCGAAGTTAAGTTGAGTTAGGCATCTCATGGATTTGCTCGGTATGCCCCGTATCTGTGCCCCGCGTAGACGCGGCTTCTGTCAAGGTTCTCTACAAAGTTCTCCTTGTTTCCACACCCAGTGATCGTAACTTTGAAGTACCCACCAGCAAAGTCATCAATAAGGATTGAGGCGTGGGCAGCGCCAGCCACGACAATCATTCAATTAAAGGCATAATGCGGGTATGGCTGTTGCAAAGACCATCGAACTTTCGTCCACAAGCACTGTCAGCTTTGACGATGCACTCAAGATTGGGATCGCCAGGGCAGACAAGACGCTCAAGAACGTGAGCGGCGCCTGGGTAAAAGACATGAAGATCTCTGTCACTGATGGCGCGATCACTGAGTACCGAGTCCATATGCTCGTCACCTTTGTGCTCGAGTAATCACTCTTACGCCTGGGGCAATGGGCGCGTGGTAAGGACCACCTGGTTAGAGACTCTCTTGGGCCTCGGACGGGCCCAATCGCCTTCGGCTCTTCAGGCCCGCTTCATTGCACAAATTTTTCAAAAATCTCTGAATCTCTACCGTATCTTGTGTCGTCTCCACCCTTGCACCTCCACATCTTGGGGTGTAATGAGAGCGGGAAGGCAGGCCCCTCTAGGTTCAGAAGATGAAGTGTCCGTATTGTGGCCATCCGGAGCAGAAGGTGCTCGACTCTCGACCGACAAGAGAGGGCGAGGCTATCCGGCGGCGCCGTGAATGCGAGTCTTGCGGCCGTCGTTTCACAAGCTTTGAGTCTCCCGAAAAACCACGTCTCTTCGTCGTCAAGCGGGGGGCGGGCCGGGAGGAGTTCGATCGCGAAAAACTGCTGAGCGGCATGGTGACTGCATGCCACAAACGGCCAGTCGCGCTTGAGCAGCTCAGGGAGGCCGCTCTGTTCATAGAGCGTGATCTCTTCGACCTGTGCGAGGACGACGTGCCCAGTTCTGAGGTTGGAGACCGGGTCATGGCCGCCCTCTACTCACTCGACCGGGTCGCTTATGTGCGGTTCGCAAGCGTCTATCACGAGTTTGAAGAGCCTGAGCAGTTCGCGGAAACGGTCAGCCTCATGCTGGGCAAGGACAAGAAGGACCGTAGCCCGAAACAGATGCCAAGAGGCTTGCGGGAACCTGTCACGGTTGGGCATAATAGTAGACATAAGTAAACATCAAGGAAGAACGACATGAAGATTGAAAGATATTTCACGAGCAAAGGGCGGGACTGCTACGAAGGCATAGAGTTCGTGCCAAGGACAAGCGAGATCCGAAACCCGGACGGCTCCCCAGTCTTCAAGATGGATAACGTCATGGTGCCTTCGCAATGGTCGCAAGTCGCCACGGACATCTTGGCGCAAAAGTATTTCCGCAAGGCCGGCTTGAACGACGGACTGGGCCACGAGTCGGACTCGAGGCAAGTGTTCCACCGATTGGCAGGCTGCTGGCGAAGTTGGGGCGAGAGACACGGCTATTTCGATTCGATCGACGATGCTGACGCTTTTTACGACGAGTTGTGTCACATGCTCGCTCGACAGGTGGCGGCGCCTAACAGCCCACAATGGTTCAACACGGGTTTGCACTTCGCTTATGGCATCGAAGGGGTGCCCCAAGGGCACTACTATGTCGACCCTGTCAGCGGTGAGATTGAGCGCTCTCAAAACGCCTACGAGAGACCTCAGCCTCATGCGTGCTTCATCCTCAGTGTCAAAGACGACCTTGTCAATGAGGGAGGGATCATGGATTTGTGGACCCGCGAGGCTCGAATATTCAAGTACGGAAGCGGTGTGGGCACCAACTTTTCACAAATAAGAGGTGAGAACGAGAAACTTTCTGGAGGGGGCCGGAGCAGTGGACTCATGTCATTCTTGAAAGTGGGCGACCGGAGCGCCGGCGCAATTAAGAGCGGTGGCACGACCCGGCGCGCGGCAAAGATGGTTTGCCTCGATGTCGATCACCCAGATATCGAGCAGTTTGTCCAGTGGAAGGTCTACGAAGAGCAAAAGGTTGCTGCGCTTGTGACAGGGTCACAACTGAACAATAAGCACCTCAACGCCGTCATGAGGGCCTATCACTCTGAAACCCAAGCCTCGAGCCCGCGCCCCACGAGCAGTGATAGCACGACTACCTCACCGAACCAGAAGTTTGGATCTTTGACGCGTCGTGCCATAGCCGAAGCAAAGGACGCGGGTGTCAGCCCGAACTACATTCAGCGGGTCATCCAGCTCGCCCAACAAGGCGTCACCTCAATCGAATTTCCAGTGTTCGAGACAGGCTATGAAAGCGAAGCCTATGTGACAGTATCGGGCCAGAACTCGAACAACTCGGTCCGGGTCACGAACGAGTTTTTAGAGGCTGTCGAACAGGGGCGGCGGTGGAACCTCAAGTCTCGGAAGACGGGAGAATCTCTGAAGGAACTCGACGCCAAAGAACTCTGGGACGATATCTGTACGAGTGCCTGGCACAGCGCAGACCCAGGAACACAGTACGACACGACCATTAACGACTGGCACACCTGCCCTGAGGACGGTCGTATCAATGCAAGCAACCCCTGTTCCGAATACATGTTCCTTGATGACACAGCATGCAACCTGGCTTCCATCAACTTGTGCACATTGTATGACAACAGTTCTGGGGAGTTTGATATTAAAGGATATCGACATGCGATACGCCTTTGGACCATCGTGCTCGAAATAAGCGTACTCATGGCTCAGTTCCCTAGTAGGGAGATCGCGCGGCTCAGCTACGATTTTCGTACGCTCGGACTAGGCTATGCCAATCTCGGCGCGCTGCTCATGCAAATGGCCGTGCCCTATGACAGCAAGGAGGGCTTCGCGATTGCAGGCGCGCTAACCGCGATCCTCGGAGGGGAGAGTTACGCGACAAGCGCAGAAATGGCGCGGCAGCACAAACCGTTTGTTGGATATGAAAAGAACAAGGAGCACATGCTCAGGGTTATCCGTAACCACCGGAGAGCCGCTCATGGGTCGGACTCAGACGAGTACGAACGGCTTGGGATTAAGCCGGTCAGCATCGATCCAGAGTTTTGCCCCGACAACTTACTGAGGGCCGCTCGTCAAGCCTGGGACGACGCCTTAGAACTTGGCAACGATTACGGGTTCCGCAATGCCCAGGCCACGGTCCTTGCCCCGACCGGCACAATCGGGCTCATCATGGATTGCGACACGACCGGCATAGAGCCAGACTTCGCGCTAGTCAAATTCAAGAAACTTGCAGGCGGCGGCTACTTTAAGATCGTCAACCAATCTGTTCCAGTCGCGTTGAAGAAACTTGGATATAGCCAGGAGCAGATTGAGGACATTGTCGCTTACACAGTCGGACATGGCACCCTCAAGGGAGCACCTGCGATCAACCATCAAACGCTCAAAGCGAAAGGGTTTGGTGAAGGCGATTTGGACAAATTAGAAGGGGCCTTGAAGGACGCCTTCGAGCTTAAGTTCGCCTTCAACAAGTACACCTTTGGCGAAGAAACCTGCGCAAAGCTAGGTTTCACCAAAGAGCAGCTCGACGACTGGAGCTTTGACATGCTCTCGGCCCTCGGCTTCAATAAGGACGACATCGAGGCTGCCAACGACTATGTTTGCGGCACCATGACGATCGAAGGTGCTCCCTTTCTCCAGGAAGAGCACTACGCAGTATTCGACTGCGCCAACAAATGCGGAAAGAAGGGTCAGCGCTACATCAGCGCCGAGGGGCACATCCGCATGATGGCGGCTGCCCAGCCGTTCCTCAGCGGCGCGATCAGCAAGACCATCAATCTCCCAGGGCACGCGACCGTTGAGGACGTCAACGACGCCTACATGCTGAGCTGGAAGCTCGGCCTCAAGGCCAACGCCCTCTACCGCGACGGCAGCAAACTCAGCCAGCCGCTCAACTCCAGCACCGACGACGCGGCGGCGGCGATTCTGGAGGCGAGCCTAGTAATGGGTGAGGGTGGTAATGATCGTAAAGATGGTGCTGAGCAATCCTCACATTCCTTACCCCTCACAACCCTCACGGCGTCAGCCACGCTGGCGGCCCAATCCGTCTCCCGCCACCTCATGCCACAACGCCGGCGCGGCTACACCCAAAAAGCCATGGTCGGCG
>JAEURO010000200.1 GCA_016788345.1 Chthonomonadaceae bacterium | reverse complement strand
GGGTTCCCAGGAACGGCCGAATTGGTACCTACCATGAAGCTCCCTCCACCTAAATCGAAGGCGATTGACCGACTTTCGTTGCCGTCCTGACCTTCGAAAGTTTCAACGTATGTCTTTGCAAGTTCCTTGTCAAGATCGGAATAACCGACAGCGCTCGTTCTTTTCAGCCCCAAGTCAGGCATCTGGACTTTTGCCAGTTCCAAGGAAATCCACTGCGACGATTTTCCAACGTAGTTTCCGTCGCTGTCTGCGATTTTTAGCTCAAAGTTCAGCCCCGTGCCGTCCGTGCTCCTGCTGACGACCAAGAGCCCTTTCAATTGGATCGGTGACACGGGCTTAGCATCAAAATCGATTGCCGACATATAGCTGATGTCGGTGCTCGGCAACTTAACTTTTTGTAGCTCATTTGCCAATAGGTTGTGGGCTTTCGCGAACTGGTCGAGCAAGGCTTGCGGCGACACCGGCATCCTGTTTTGCATCTTTGTCGGTGCAGTGGAGTAGACGACCCTTTGGCCCGGCTGGATCTTTGCTAGTGCCTGCGGAGACAGTTTGTCCAAAGTGCTCAACAGGACTGGCTTTGCAGGTCCAGCCGAGTTAGGGCCGACACGTAAGACTTCCATCGATCCGCCTCCCAATGCCGGATTGTTCTGCTTGAGACTGGCAAGAGTCTCTTCGCGGTCCTTTAGTTCTTTTGAAACGAGTTCACTGACGGTTTCCGCGTCCCATTTTCGCTCGTCCGAAGACTTTAGTTTCTTGATTCCCTCGCTTATTGCTAGAGCCCGTGCTTCCTCGGCGTCCAGCAGTATTTTGTTCCAAGCGTCCTTATCGGGTTCGAGCCGGTAGGACTTGTCACTTTTTTTCCACTTGCCCACGGTAGCTTCGGCAATCTTGTCCATTATTTGATCGATGGACGTGTCGTTGAACCTGACGATGAGTGGCCAAGATTCGAACGCAGGGTCGGACTCAAAAGTCTCTCCCGTGGCCTTCGACAGGTCGACCATGAACTGGCTCATTGGTTTGGCCACCGAACTCAGGGTGAACTTATTGGGCTGCTGACTAGACGTTCGTCCAGTTGTCACCATGCATGCAAGAATCGCAAAAGTGAGAGACATCAGTTAGTAATACGTCTTGGCCACCTGTCAAGAGTTCCCAGTGTAGTCGCTAGTTCTGACCCAGTAGAGCCGATAATGACACTGTAGCCGGTGGTATAGTGCTGAGGGCTCCTCAATGGCGCGGTGCCTGGTCGTACAACCGTTCAACTCCTAACTGTCACCAGGGTCCCTATGGCAAAAGCCAAAACTGATAGCCACGTCGCCACGAACAAACAGCTCGAAGAATTCTATCGCCAGATGGTTTTCATTCGACATTTCGAAGAAAAGACCAATTTCGCTTACCGACAAGGAAAAGTTGGCGGATACATGCACGTGTACATCGGCATGGAGGCGACTGCCATCGGTTGGAACGCGGCCCTCAAAAAGAATTGGGACTACGTCATGGCCGCCTATCGGGACCATCCACAGCCACTCCTGATGGGTTCTGACCCTGTGGCTGTAATGGCCGAAATCATGGGTCGTTCCGGCGGGCTTAGTCGAGGCAAAGGCGGGTCCATGCACATCTACGACATCCCGAATAACTTTTTCGGAGGTTGGGGGATCGTCGGCGGCCATACGGCGCTGGCCACCGGACTTGCCTTTGCGACAAAGTATAGGGGCGAAGACAGGGTCACAGTGTGCTACTTAGGGGACGGCGCAGCAAACGCCGGGGTCTTTTTTGAGTGTTTAAACATGGCGTCCCTATGGGATTTGCCCGTCATCTTTGTCATCGAGAACAATGAGTTTGCGATGGGAACCCGCTTGGAATACCACGCGGCCGACAAGGAACTTTGGAAGAGGGGCCTTCCTTTTGACATAGAATCGGAGCGGGTCGATGGCATGGACGTCTCACAGGTCTATGCAGACGCTTCGAGGATTGTAGACCGAGTCAGAAAAACATCGCGGCCAGCTGTCGTCGAAGTCATGAACTACCGGTTTGAAGGGCATGGAGCGGCTGACAACGACCGGAGACTTTATCGGACCAGGGAAGAGGAAGAAGCGGCAATGAAGCGTGACCCGTTGCCTAAGTTAGAAGCCTTGCTCCTCGCCAAGAACGTGATGACCAAGGAAAAAATGGAAGCGATCGACGAAGAGTCTAGGGCCCAGGTCGACGAAATCTATCAGAAGGCGGATGCATCCCCATTTCCTGATCTTGGCGAAGTGTACGAGCACGTCTATACAGACATCGTTCCAGAAAAGGGCCACTGAAGGCCTTTTCGTTGTAAGGTTTTGTTCATTATTCTGTAACAGGGTTGCAAGTTGGTGCATGGAGACTGTCTTCAGGGGCCAGTCAATGGCCTCCACTGGAGAAGAACATGAAATTCATGACACTTGCCTTTTTCGCCCTTGGCACGGCGGCGGCCTTTGGCCAAACATTTTATGGCGTGACACGGGACAACCGGTTGGTATCGTTCGACCGAAACACCCCGGGCACGATAACATCCAATGTTGCAATCTCGGGGGCTGGCGGTGACGATATTCTGGGCATCGATTTTCGACCTGCCACTGGCCAGCTTTACGCCCTTGGAAGCTCGAGCAGACTCTACACGGTTGACACGTCAACAGGCGCGGCAACAGCGGTCGGAGGGCAGTTTTCAACCCTTTTAGACGGGACCGAGTTTGGATTCGACTTTAATCCGACCGTCGACAGAGTTCGGATCACGAGCAACACAGGCCAGAACCTTAGGGCCAATCCCGTTACTGGAGGGATCGCGGCGGTCGACACAAACTTGGCTTACGCTGCCGGAGACGCGAACTTCGGCGTTTCTCCCCATGTTGTGGGTTCGGCATACACCAATAACTTTGTGGGCGGCGGTACAACGACCCTCTATAACATCGACTCTAACCTTGATGTGTTGGTCACACAAGTTCCGCCGAACAACGGCGCGCTGAACACTGTTGGATCGCTCGGACTCAATGTAAGCCGGTTGGTCGGTTTTGATATTCTAGGCGTCGGCGACGCCTATGCCTCCTTCATTCTGGAGGGTGGCTCGGGCACGGGACTCTATGGAATCAACCTGGCCAGTGGCCAAGCGACCGGCCTAGGCATGATCGGCAGTGGTTTGTCTCTGAGAGACCTTGCAGTTGTCCCAGAACCCGCTTCTTGCTTGGTGCTGGCCGGCGGCCTCTTGGGCCTTATGCGCCGAAGAAGGGCCAAGTCCTGAACGGGTAGCCTCTCGGTCATTAGATCCAGCAAAGGACTGACAGAGGTAGAAACACTTCTGATTGGCGGACAGGCCGTACATACGGTCTTCCGCCGGTCAGAGCGAGCGAAAAGGATGCGTCTGCGCGTCGAAGATGGCGCGGTGGAGGTCGTCGTTCCACGCCGGGGCAATCGACTTGACGCAATTCGTATGCTTGAAGTCAACGCGAGTTGGATTCTGAAGCACACATCCCGACAAAACCAGGATCGGATCGAAGACCATAGTGCGGTTTGGTTTCAGGGTGAAAGATGGCTCGTCAGGGTAGAACCCTATGGTAAGGCCTCCGTCTCCTGTTCTGAGGGACAGATCGTGGTGTCTGGGCCGGCGCCATCCGATGCTTTGCAGGCTTGGCTGAAAGACCAGTCTTCTTTGGCGTTACACGGTACCCTAGAAAGGAGGTGCCAAGACATGCAACTTGCTCCCAAGAGAGTCCAAATTCGAGATCAAAAATCGAAATGGGGAGCTTGCACGAGCCGTGGGACTATCACGTTGTCATGGAGGCTCGTCATGGCACCCATGGATGTCCTCGACTATGTGGTTGTGCATGAGCTCGCACACCTCCGAGAGATGAACCACTCGCAGAGGTTTTGGAACATCGTGTCTCGTCATTGCCCTGAGTTTCAAACCCATCGGGCCTGGTTACGCCGGAACGGATCCCGGCTTGTTGTTCCGGACCTAAACCCTCAAGAAATCATTGAGAGTTAATTTGGGAGAGCCAGGCGGATAGTGCGGGCAACCTGCTCTCCAATGTGTTGCATAAGAATTCGTGCAAGAGGCCTAAACATTCGTTTCCATGCACGACGTTTGAAGGTGGGGTATCGAGGTTAACGACTTTGTCCAGCGCGATCAAAGCTTCCACTGCGACCAACCTTGAGTCGGAACGAGTCCGGGCCACCTCTGAACAC
>JAEURO010000001.1:3811-53981 GCA_016788345.1 Chthonomonadaceae bacterium | reverse complement strand
CTCGAGAGGAGACTCGTCGTCCTCAGTTCCTTCAAACTCCTTGAATCCGAGCGTGATCGCGTTTGGAGGTGACGGCAGGACTTCACATGACGCAGCGAGAAGTGTCGTCGAGTCTCGTCCCGCGCTGAGGAAGACGCCTACGGGCACGTCAGCTACAAAGTGATGCCGGACTGTATCGAGGACACAGGCCCTGAGAGCCTCGAGGGCCTCTTCCGAAGACTTTGCCGTCGCAGTCCCTTCGAGGTCTCGAATCTCGTTACTGAGGTCAAAGAACGGCACAGCCTCTCGAACTCCCAACTCGTCGACCCACATGGTCGAGCCCGGGGGAATCTCCCTGATCTCCTTATAGAGCGTCCGGGTGTCCGGCATGTTTCCCCAGAGAAAGAAACCGACATGTCCGGCCGGGTCCGGAGTGACAGAGATGGATTTAGTCGCCAGAATCGCTTTGACCTGCGAAGAGAATATCAACTTTCCAGCTTGTCGTGAGACATAGAGCGGCTTGATCCCGAGTTGGTCCCTGGCGAGGAGCAAGCCTCTTCGTCGTTCGTCCCAAACTCCGAAGGCGTACATTCCGCGAAGCATAGTGCACATCCCAGCTCCATAAAGGGAGTAGAGGTGGAGCAGAATCTCGGTGTCGCTGCCTGTCATGACGACCCGGCCCTTTGACTTGACGTGCTCCCCTAGTTCTCGATAATTGTAAATCTCGCCATTGAAGGTGATATGCAACCCTTCTTGGTCAAATGACATGGGCTGGGCGCCTGCTGGGCTCAAATCTATGATAGCGAGCCTTCGGTGGCCAAGGAAAACGCTTCCATCAGGACTGCACCATTCGCCACACCCGTCTGGCCCCCTAGGCTCCATTGAATCCCTCCCGGCGATCAATCGTTCGAAATCCAGTCTGCCGGAGTTACGACCATAGGCGTAGGCGCCGATAATGCCGCACATTTATGTTGACCCCATTGACCCAGTTCGGTTCAAACGCAGAAGGTCACATCCAAGCTGACAAGTAAGAATTGACAATTAACACTAGACACATTATATATGAAATGCGTAGCGCTCTTTGAACGTTCCTGACAATGATGGCAATTTCGACAGGGCCGCACTGTCACACTTGCGATGAGGTGTCTGTGGCAGGCTTGTAATCAGCCTCATAAACAAATTTGGCTTCTTTATGCCGCTTCGTCAAAGACTTGGCGATAAGCAGAAGCGGAAGCACCGACACAAGGTAGTAAATCGGCTGTTGTATGATGGCCAAAGTTTGGCCCGCCGCAGTAGATTCAGAAAACGTCCACGATGCGATGAACATAAGTGACACGACATAGATGTTCTGAAATATTGACGATCGGTAGAGGATGCGATAAACGACGAAATAGGCCAAAGAAATGATAAATGGCAACCAGAACACTCCTCCAAAGCCATAGGCGTAGTATCCCTCTGGGACAATGCCCAAGGTGATGCCAGTCATAAAGTCTGACTCGCCAATAAGCCCGTCACCATAGTGGGCGATTTGGCTGGACGTACCAATGGCCTCCTTGTCCTGGTTAAGGAACCGAGGCAAGATCATGTTGAAGCCGACAAAGACCGTGTCGGGGCCCTTGGGGCCTTTGATATTGACAGCGTTGACAATGTTGTCTGTCGAAAGAATGATCGAATACCGGTCGAGAGACGAGTTCGGGCTCCCGTAGTAGTACATCCTCTGCATGCTCCATGGCAGGTTGGGATTGGTCTCCTCGAGCTTTTGCGTCTTCTTCTTGGGCGCAAAAGTAAACTCCATCAGCAAGTTCGCAGCTTTGACGATCCGGTCTTCAAAAGCACCGATACGAACCTGTCCCTCGCCCCTGGCATAGAGCGAATAAGGGAAAACAATGAACTGCAAGATGTACCCCGTGACCAACACGAAACCGATATGGACAGGTTTGATTTTGAACTTGAACGCATAGAGGGTCAGGACGAACGTGATGATTGAGCTGGCACTGTCCTGTCGGCCCGCACTCAGAATGCCATAGAGGATGGGAGCAACAATAGCCAAGGCGTTCCAGATGCCCACACACCTGCGTCCTTCCGATTTCAGGATGACGGACGCAGTGCCCGCCGCGACGGCAAGTGTAGACAGGAATCCAAATTGTCGCAAGGGCCCGACAATCCCACCAACGTAAACGCCACCGCCCGCACCCTCAAAAACGCCGAACTTCTGGAGGGCATAGAACCTGTAGAGCGAAAAGAGTGTAAGCACGATGGCCAGGATATTGAGCCGACGGTGGTCGAGCTCGAGGTCAAAAATCGGCTTTATCGTTTCGACCCGGAAAATCCGATAGACGACAGCGGCGCACATTATGGCGAAGATCGCCAAGTTGTAGACCTGCATGGTCGTGTAGGGCGCCAACATCCGGTCTGTTGCGGGCTGCAATAGGAGACCCTTGGCTACTTGTGAGAAGATGACGTGCTGGATCGCGAAGTACCCGACGCTTGCACCCGGCAACGTGGTCGGCCCGCCTAGGATCTTGATTGTGATGAAGGTCTGGACGCAAAAAAGCGAGACCATCCCGGCGAATCCGAGCGGAGTGCCCGTCATCACTTGGAGGGCAAACAGGGCTATGACAAACAGGGCCAGCAAAAACCCATAAATTGAGACCCTGGCGCCTGGCCTTCTCTCTTCCTGGAGTGCTGTCGCTACCATCCTGAGCTTTGCGTCATTGTACTCCTAACTCAATTCGATCTAGGCGAACTGTCGCTTCCATCCGTCAATTCTTGGAACATATCAACGATCTGGTCACCATATTCGGTCCACCCGGCAATTTTTTGGGCCCTTGTCAAGGCCGCGGTCGAAAGCTTCGAACGGAGCTCTGGGCTGTCTGCCAGGGCCTGTAGGCGCTTAAAGAGTGCCTGATCGTCAGCGGGTGGGACGATATACCCGTCTGTACCCTCTGTGATCAGCATGTCGGCGCCGGTGTTCGTCGTGGCGACCACCGGACACCCACAAGCCATAGCTTGAGTCATGACGAGCCCGTATCCGTCCTCGATGCTGGGCAGCACGAACACCGTCGCGCGGCTCATATGGTCGCGAAGGACAGTCTGGGGTACGTGTCCAGGAAGCTCAATGGACATTCGTTGTGCGAACTGTCTGGCCTGGGCCACAAAAGGCTCTGCTCCGTCCGAGCCGATCAAGATGAGTTTCTTGTTGGCATGCTTGACTTTCTCAAAAGCCCGAATGAGATGGACAATCCCTTTTCTGAGCGAGATTTGCCCAGCATAGACAACGATGAATTCAGAGGGATCCGGCTGGGCCGTCGGAAAAAACACGGTCAGGTCGACCCCGTAAGGAATGACCCTGATCTTCTCCTCCGGGAAACCTTGGGCATAGAATGACCGGGCCGAGAAGAGCGATGGAACAGTGATCAGATCGGCTTCGGAATACTCGGCCATTTCGCGATCTCTGACTCTGGAGTCTATTTCCTTGAGGCGGTAGCCCTCTCTCTTGGCTTCTTCTTGGATCAGTCGGTTCTGCACCTCGATGTGCGAACATGGCCGGTCGACGACGACTTTAGCCCCTCGGTCTCTCGCAGCTCTCGAAGAGAACAACATTGACGCTGCAATCCCCATGAAGACATCGCATTCCGGCACTCTCTTGCTGGCAAACCTATCAAAGAGGGATTTATCCCAGTACTCCAAGTTGACGTTGAATCTCGATGCCAGGAAACGATAGGGTAAATGCGCCCAAGGCAATGAACAGAAATAGGGGCCTAGCTCGACTTCGTGCTTGAGCTTAAACGCCGGATATCCGGTCATGAGAGCGGACAGACAGTTCCGTCGGACCAACTCTCTTCCCAGTTCAAAAAAGTGATACTTGGCAGGGGCAGATAGAGCGACTTTCATTCTTCGACGGCCCTCTTGCGATGAAGCAGCCTTCTTATGAGGCCAAACGGAGGAGTGGCCAACTGGGTTAGGAACGGACCTGGCTTCTCTTTGAGAAGTCGAAGCGAACGATAGAAGACAAACGAGGCCATTGCGATTTCACCTAACAAGAGGGCTAGGACCGCTCCAATTGTCCCCATGGGCAAAAGGAAAAGCCGAGCCAGAAGGAGAGACCCCCCTGTTGACAATATGAAGGCCAGGGCCGTCGTCTGGTGTTTATTGATCGAGAGGGCGACGACATAACTAATGGTCCAGAAGCTGCCGAACACCGTGGCGAGGAGAAGGCCTGCAAAAACAAAGGGCTCGGCCATTGTCCGTCCAGTCAGAACCTTGAAAATGACCGGGCCGACCAAGAGCATGAGGAGCGCGCCAGGTAAGACGCACCACATCCCGATTTGACAAGTGCGACGATGGAGCTTGCGGGCGAAGTCATAGTCTTCGACACCAAGGGCTCTCGACAATTCGACCCAAGCCGTATTCCCGATGGCATTGGCCCCTTGCCAGACTATTCGCGCCAAGGTCCGCATGTTGGAGAAGAGGGCAGCCGCAGCAGGAGAGACCAGTGCTGTGACCAAAAGCTGAATGCCTTGGATGCTAAAAGCAAATCCTAGGTTAAATGCATTGAACGTCAGGGCTGGCGAGACCATCGGCTTGAGGAGCTTGCGATCGGCGTGGGACCATCCCAGATAGAGCCAGGGAGCCCGTTGTCGCAACCTGTGCCAAAAGTAAGCGTAAGCCAGTGCCTTGGGAACGATAAGGGTCCATGCGAAAACCCAAGGGTCGCCCTTCGTGAGGAGGATCGTTATTCCGGCGAAAAACTCGAACAGTCTCAAAGTGTTGATTAGAAAAATGCCTTCGGCATAATGGCCGGCACACTTGAAACCCGCGTCGATCAGTCCACCTTGTTGAGACAAGCACACGCTGATGAGAAGAAGCGTCATGACCGATGCCGCCTCGCGCCGAGACAAGACTGAGAAGTTCAGCCACTGGTCCAGAGGTGCCACCCAGGTCAGGAGCAGCGCGATCGCAAAGATCACGATTGAGGCTACCGTGACAAGCAGCCAGGCAGTTTGAAGGACGGACAAGGCTTCCTTCTTCTTGCCTTGCGCAGCAAGCATTGTCATTTCGCTCCCTGCAGTCGTACCGAAGCTGAGGTCCGACATGGTCAGGTAGGTCGGGATCGCACTCAGAGCGAGCCACTCACCATAAAGGTCGATGCCCCAAAACCTATAGAAAAAGGGGACAGTGACGAGGTTGGAGACTATTGTGACGACTTGGGCGTAGGTGTTCGCGCCTATGCCCCGGGCCATTCGCTGTGTTAACTTTTGCTTGTCGCTCGGCCCGTCCATGAACTGGAGTCTTGCCCCTCAATGAGTCTACCAGGCTAGACGAAACCTACAGACTCCGAACCGGCTCAAGAAGCATTTCTTTCGTGTAGACGAAATCCTCCCTTTCATAGTTGGCCAGTTCAAAGTCCTTTCGGAGAACAATCGCCCCCGTTGGGCAGGCCTCTTGGCAATAGCCACAAAAAATGCACCGCAACATGTTGATCTCGTAGCGTGCGGCATACCGCTCACCAGGCGACTTTCGATCTTCGTCTGTGTTCTCGGCGGCCTCGACATAGATGCATTTGGCGGGGCAGGCACCGGCACAAAGCGAGCAGCCAATGCACTTCTCTAGTCCAGAGTCGTATCGAGTCAGGACATGTCGCCACCTTGTCCGTCCGAACTGCTCTCTCCGTTCCTCGGGATACTGGACTGTGACTCCCTTCCCTTCTGTGACCTGTTGCACCAAGCGCTTGGCCGTGATCCCAAAACCAGCTAAAATCGGCTTGGCGACATCTCGAAAGACTTCAAACGGCATTTAGGCGCTCTCCTCTTCCAAGGTTCTCGGCTTGAGCTCGATCAGCTTTCCAAATTTGTTGTGCTTGATCTTTTGTTGCAGTTTCATGACGGCATAGATCAGGGCGTCTGGCGAAGGAGGGCACCCAGGGACGTAGACGTCAACGGGCACAACTTGATCCGCGCCTTGGACGATGGCATAGTTGTTGTAGACACCGCCGCTAGACGCACAGGCACCCATCGAGATCACCCACTTTGGTTCAGGCATTTGGTCGTAAATCTGCCGTAAGACAGGTGCCATCTTCTTGCTCAACCTGCCTGCAATGATCATGACGTCGGCTTGCCGTGGAGTGGCGCGGAAGGCTTCGGATCCAAAGCGGGCGAGGTCGAAACGCGACGCGACAGACGCCATCATCTCGATGGCACAGCAAGCAAGCCCAAATGTGAGGGGCCAAAGCGCATTCGCCCGGGCTTGGTTGAGAAGAGTGTCGAAGTTCGTCACGACGACCGAGCCAGCTTTTTGGACATCGCCCAGCACCGGGGTGCTAGAGTCGTGGAAGACGACCGTCTCGATCCTCTTTGGCATGGATGCATTGTACCGGACGCACGCGTGTTGTTGGCTCAAATGGGCACGACGATTTCGCCCATTCGAATCACACCAGGAGTCATCGGGATGAGGTTGACGCCGAAGATGGCTGCCTGTCCTTTCAACCGGTGCTTGGACAAATAATTCAAGGGTTCGGTGCCCAAGCTTTCTCCGGTCAAGGGGTTGAGGGTCGTGACGATGCACCTGCCGCACAACTTTGCACACTTGAATTTCACTTCTCCAATCTGGACGCCGCTCCACGATTCCTCGGCCCATGCCTCAAAACCCTCCACAATCACATTGGGTCGAAAACGGTCCACGCTCACATGTGCGTCCAGATGCGAGTTCATCTCGTCGAGCGACGCCACGTTTGTGAGCAACAAAGGGAACCCGTCTGCAAAACTCACATGGTCGCCTGGATCCGAGAAGTCTTGATGTGTAGTCCTGATCGTGCTGTCTGGCATGTAGCAGAGCTCGACAGGCCTTGCGAGCGCCTTGCTGAGCCATTGATTGACAACTGAACTGGCCACGACGGCGTCGACTGTATCGTTCCAAACCTGGATCGGTTTGACTGGTTTTACGGGTTGGCCAACAAGGGCAAGGCCGTTCTGAGGATGATTGATTTGAAGACTCGATCCCACGTAACGTACAGAGTACTGCGCCAGTTCGTGGACATTTCTTTGTGTCAGAAACTTACCATCATGGTCACAAACCATCCAACGCCGGTCGCCCTTGAGACCTCGGCTTTCGACTACAGCTTCTGGCTGCTCCATCCCCCGCATGGACTTTACAGGATAGATCCTGAGTCCCACCAACGACCCCATTAGTCCATGCTACCAAACTTCAGGAACCGCCGGTAGAATCAAACGTAGAACCGAGCATGGAGCGAGACGACGAAGCCCTCGAATTGATCCGAAGACTCGAAGACAGCTTGGGCGGGACAGACCCAAAGACTCGCACATATCTCTCAACCCTAAAGGATCTTGTGACTGAGAGCAAGGTTCGTGCTGACGAACAAGCGAATGCGATCGCTGCATTCCAACAAGCCTATGAAAAACTCACCCAGCCTGCAAACCGCGTGGCGACCGTACTCCAAATCCTAGATGATGGCACAGTGGCGGTCACGCTCGGAGATACCGAATATGTGGCCACAGTCGACCCCGCGCTCGACCTCAAATCCTTGCAGCCCGGAACTCGTGTCCGGCTCAATGAAGCCTATGCAGTGGTTGGGCCAGCTCTGGATCTCGATATTGGGACGCTCTCGAAGGTCGCCGAAACTCTGGAAGACGGCCGATTGCGCGTAGGGACAGATCAGCAAAACGCCCAAGGAAGGCTCGTCCGCCGGTCACACGCCTTGGAAGACGCCACCATCCATGCCGGTGATGAAGTTCGGATTGAACCGACAGGCCGCCTTGCCATAGAACACTTTGGGAGGCCGGAATCCAAGGAATATTTTGCCGAAGACGTTCCACCCACTCCTTGGTCCTCCATTGGTGGACAAGAGTCAGCTATCGCCCTGATCCGTGAGACCATCGAGGCCCCCCGCTTGTACCCTGAGCTCTACCAAAAATACGATAAGCGACCAATCAAAGGAGTTCTGCTTTTTGGGCCGCCTGGGTGCGGAAAGACGCTTATTGGGAAAGCGATCGCCTGGAACCTCGCTAGGGAGCGTTCAGCCCAAGAAGGGCACGAAGTTAAGGAGTGCTTCCTTCATATCAGCGGTCCGAAAATCTTGAACATGTGGCTGGGAGAGACCGAGCGCATGGTGAGGGAGATTTTCTCAATTGCACGTGAAAAGTCCAAGGAAGGGCAGTTGGTGGTTATCTTTATCGATGAGGCGGAGTCAATTCTACGCACTCGCTCGAGTGGGCGTTGGTTGAACATATCTAACACCGTCGTGCCGCAGTTCTGCGCCGAAATGGACGGACTCATCGGTCTCGACAATGTGGTTCTCGTTCTCACGTCGAACAGACCGGACTACATCGACCCGGCGATCCTCCGTCCGGAACGCATCGACCGTAAGGTCAAGATTTCTCGCCCCGACAAAGATTCGACACGCGCCATCCTCAATATCTATCTGCACGACAAACTGCCGATTGACCCCGCCCTGGTCACTGAACATGATGAGCCCGAATGTGCCAGACGGGCCATGATTGAAGCGACGCTGACTCACGTTTGGCAGTCGACAAAGAAATCGGAATTTGTGCGCGTCATGATGAAAAACGGATCGATGCAGGTTTTACATTGGTGCGACTTTGTTTCGGGCGCATTGCTTAAATCGGTTGTCGACCGTGCAAAAGATACAGCCATAAGGCGCGAAATTGATTCGAAGCACGCGGACGGTGGTGGATTGAAAATCGACGATCTCCAGCATGCAGTTGAATCCGAGTTCGCTGAAAACGAGATTTTCCCGAAGACCGATGCCATGGAAGATTGGTTGAAGCTTCTCGACTTTGAACCGGAGTCAGTCGCGGCAGTCAAACCGATCGGGCCCGCGCATGGGCGCGGACTCTCTCGAACGACGGTTGTTTGAACCTACTTTTTAGTCTGCCAACTCTTCCAATAATCGGGGTCTTCGATCTCGACTGCTTCCTTCGTCATCCAGAGCGGGTGGAAGGTGTCCAGCATGACGGCCAGTTCCTCGGTTTTCGTGGCTCCTAGCGACGCCTCAACTGCACCGGGCTGCGGACCATGAGGAATGCCGAGCGGGTGCATGGTGATCGACCCTTCTTGAATGCCTTTCCTTGAACCGAACTTGTCGTTGCAATAATAGAGCACTTCGTCGCTGTCCACGTTAGAGTGGTTGTAGGGGATCACAATTGCCTCGGGATGGAAATCAAGTACCCGTGGACAGAAGGAGCAAATGACGAAATTCCAACCTGTGAAAGTCTGATGGATCGGCGGCGGCATGTGGAGCTTGCCAACAATGGGTTGGAAGTCGTGAATGCTGAAGCTCCAAGGATAGACAAAACCGTCCCATCCAACGATGTCAAAGGGGTGGAAACGGTAGTGGTATTTGGTGTAACGTCCCCTCGCCTTGACGACGACATTGTAATCTCCAGCCTCGTCGTAGGTTTTGAGTTCGACAGGGGGGTGGATGTCGCGCTCTGAATAGGGCGCCTCCTCCAAGAGTTGGCCATATTGGTTGCGGTAGTTCTTTGGGATGGTGACAGGGCCGTAGCTCTCGATCGTGAGCATGCGGACAGGCAAAGAGTCGAACCGTATCCGCCAGATCGTCCCTCTCGGGATGACAAGGTAGTCGCCCGGTTTGAACGGGACGTCGCCATACATCGACTCTAAAGTTCCGCTCCCGTCATGGACAAAGAGGATTTCGTCGGCCTGGGCGTTTTTGAAGAAATCAACCATTTGGTCAGCGACGAGACTCTGGTTCCAGATAACGTCGTTGTTCCCCATCAGCGGGATTCGGCCGCTGATTGCGTCGCCCCTGGGCTGGAGCTTGCCGGTGAGGAAGTGACGGTGCCTCAAGGCCTCGTCCTTGAGGTAGGTAGGCGCGCAAGGCCCCATGTCCTCCCACCCCGCGACCTCGGTCGGCAGGTTGATGTGGTACATCGTCGACATCATGTCGCTGAACCCGTGGGTGCTGAAGAGCTGCTCGGAATAGAGCCCCCCGTCCGGCTTACGGAACTGGACGTGCTTCTTGGCCGGGATGTTTCCCAGTCGGTGGTAGCGTGGCATGGTTGTAGTTTACTCGGGGGCTGGGCGGATATCCCGGTGTATACATTTTTGTCTTGAATCTGCATCTAGAAGCGCAAGGAAGCGAAGCCATGACGCTTCCGACCACATCTCTTTTGGGTTCCCTGGTACCAAAACTGGAGGCGTCCCACCCTGAGTCAAAAGAACCAAAATGCGAGTTTGGATGAATGGTCAGAAAAAACCTGGCTCAAGACTAAACGATGGCAGAAAACCTCAACACCCTTTTCGACATTTTCCTTCCTGCAAAACAAGAAGTCCGACTGGCAGAAGGCGACGCACAGCCACTGAACCGGACGTTCGTGATTCACAACATGGGTGAATCAACAATCAACTTGCGCAGCTACCCCTCGCACAACATGGACAATATGGCAACGGAAATTAACATTCTTCCCCATATGGCGACCGTCGTCGCCGTCAGCAGCCGCCTTGCGTGCGTCTCGCTTGATGGCCCGGGAAAGTTGAAAGTCGCGACGATCGGCTAAGCCGAAATCATCGAGGGCGTCCCCCGCTGCTGGTGGGAAAAGCGCCCTTCTTGTGTTTGCCAAACCCGATGGGGGACGGCTCATAGTTTCCAACGAAACTCACATTCGCCCTGCGCGGTACAGGCTTGTTCAGACACCAGAAGCAAGCATTGACCAAGAGCCGGCGGAACCCCTGGTTCAAGAAGTCCACAGCCGATCCCATCGTTGTCGTGAAGACGCGCCGCCCATCAGTCTCCTTTTTCCAGGCGACGGGAATCATCGGGCTGTTCTTGGTGCCGCCCACGGTCTTTGAGCCTGGCTCCATCCCGTCCAAGACCTGTCCCAGCATAAGCGTTTCGCTCTCCATGGGATTTGAGGCGTAGACGTCAGTCGGAACCCAAAGGTCTTTGACTCCGCGCAAGATCGGGTCTTGTTCGGCACCAGGTGCCGGCACAGCCCGAGTGCTCTCAACCATGTGAGTGCCGTGGTGCGCGACCCACGTCTCGCCGAGAATCTGCTTTCCAAATCCGCCCGGCCAAACGGTGCTGTCCCACGAGAATTTGGCGAAAGGGCTAGGGCTGTCCTTTGGGTAAGCGAAGGCGTGGGTCGCCGTCCTAATCCCAATGATGGGTTTTTTTGACTCGACGTACTTCACGAAACGCGCCATTTGAGCATCTGGCCAGCAGCGGAAGCGGGTCATGATAATGACGAGATTGGCCCTGTCCAACAGGTCAAGCCTAGGTTCGTTGGTGGTGACCGTCGGGTCAATGGTTCCGTCCTGGGCAATCGAGTGGAGAACGTCGCACTTGAACCCATGCCTCTTTTCGAGAATCGAAGCCAATTGGGGCAGCATTTCCTCCGACCGGTACTCTTCGTCACCGGCGATGAGAACGATTCTACGGGCTCCGTCGCCATCCAAATCAATTCGATCCGAAGTCAAATCCATAGCCACCGCAAGGGTCAGCAACATCCTGGAATCGTACCTGGCCGCACGGAGCTGCTTTTCTCGAAGTATTTTGGCTCCACTAGCAGCCTTACAGCGTTCAAACTGGAGCGATCCTTTGTCGGACTTGTACGTCACGGCTAGGCATTGAATAGCCTTTGGGTCAAGTCTTCGTCGCTTGTTTCTGCCCCCCAAGTCGACGCCGTACCGAAAGCCATGGGCCCTAAAGCCTGTTTTACTTTGACGACTTCGCGCTCATAGTCCTTGGCTTGTGTAGGAAACATCTTCATTCCGTGCCTCTTTCGGCTCGCTTCTGCCCGTCCCCAACAAATGGCGGCCTCTTCATATCGGCCGGCACTCGCTAAAGAGCAGCCCGCGATGGTGAGTATGGTTTGCCCTAGCCGAATGCCATGTTCGACAAAGAGCGACATCGCTTGCAGAACATGGATCAGAGATTCGTCTTTAAGCCCAGCCCTGTGCTCCGTCATTGCCCGGTAGTAGAGGCAATGGGCGGCCTCCTGACGGCGACCCCTGGAGTCTGCCAACTCTTTCGCCCTGTCGAACAGTTCGGCGGCCTCGCCTGGCTGTGTCTCGCCCACCGCCACCGCCAAGCCGACGAGCGCACTCACGATGTCTGCCGGTTCCCCATAAGACTCGGCCAGTGCCAAAGCTCGTTGAAAGCCGGGCAGCGAGCCCGGCTCATCGCCGCCATCAAAGTAAAGCCATGCCAAGTTGAGCTCAATACCAAATCTCTCCGAGGGGCTGGCCCCTTCATCTAGAAGACTCAGGGCGTCAGCAAGGTCTGCTTTGGCCTCGTCAAACTTGCCGATAAGAGAGCTTGGAACTGCCATACCGACCCGGGCCCTGATCTGCAGGCTCTTGTTGCCAGAGATGTCCGCTGCTTCGAGCGCGCGGGCTGCATGATTGTAAGTTTCGGCGATGTCTCGAAGCCCGTAATACATTTTTGCCACTGCCAGTTCAGCTTCGACTAGCCGAGGCAAGGGCAATGACTCCCCAGTAGTGTCAAGAAGTTGGGCCATGCTTTCAACCCACACTGCGGACCGGCCCCTCCAGTTCACGAGCTCAATAACGGCCTCGCAGACCGTCCATGCCGATTCAGATGGGATGAGGCTTTGTGCGCCAGCATTGATGACCGCCAACAGATTGCCCTGCTCTCTACCAAGGCGTTTAAGCCAGTCTTGCGATTTCTGCCCCCGGGGCCGCTCTGCGCACAGTTCCGTGAAAAACTGAGCATGGTCGATGACGGCTTCCTTGCTGAGTTCTGGCTCTGCCTTTCTCAATTCCAGAGCGTATTCACGCACGGATTCCAGCATGTCGAACCGAACGCTTTCCTCGCTTTCAGACCAATAGACCAGCGAGGCTCCAATCAAAGAAGGGACATGGCTTTCTGCACTTTGGCCAAGGACCGCCTCAGCCAGGTCGCTCTCCCAGCCTCCCTGGCACACTGACAGCTTCACGAACGATCTCAGGCAATCGTCGTCGAGTTGGTCGCAGTTCCACTTAACAACCGTACGCAAGCTGCGGTGGCGTTCCTCGACCCTCATGTCGTCGGTCGAAAGATCGAGTGTCTCGCTGATCATAGAGAGGATTTGGACTGGACTTCTCGTGGCAAGTTTTGAGGCCGCAAGCTCAAGTGCCAGCGGCAGCCCACCTAGGCGGCAGCACAGCTCGTACACGCCTCGCGCATTGATCGCACTGACTTGAAATCCAGGTCGGACCGAGTTTCCTCGCTCGACAAACAGCTGGACGCACGGATTTGACCGCATGGCGGGTAAGTCATGATAGTCCTTAGGCAACTCTAGGGGCCCCACCGGCCTGACCACCTCAAGGTCTGAGCCGATCGGCCACCGCGATGTCGAGAGAATTGTCAACTCAGGACAAGCCCTCAGCATCAGTTCGATAATCGTCTTTACGCTAGGGAAAACAGACTCAAGATTGTCCAGGACGATGAACGAAGGAGCCCCGTTGAGAGACTTACTGAGATCAGCCATTGGCTCTGGGCCGACGACAAGGTCTGGATTGACCTGGCCCAGAACCGCGTCTGCGACATGATCCGACGATGCGACTCCAGCCAAAGGGACGAACCACACTCTTCCTCGAAATGGCTCGTCGAGAGCCAGGGCCACTGCCTGTGCCAATCGGGTCTTGCCGCTCCCTCCGAGTCCGGTCAAAGTGAGACAACGTGTTGCAGAAGACCCTGGCCTAAGGGCGCGGCAAACATCGTCGACATCAAGGCTGCGTCCGTAGAACCCTCCCGTGGTGGCAGGAACCCTTTCAGCAACAGCAGTCAGTTGAAGGTCCTCCTCATCTCTTTGGGAATCTCCGGTCGTGTGTCGGTTCTGGCTTTGTGCCCGAGGAAGATTGTCTAGGACGGCAAGGGCTTCGGACGAGGGCGATTCGCCCCACTCCTCGTCCAGCATCTTCTCCATAAGTTCGAACTGAGCGATGGCCGACGTGGCCCTGCCTGCCGCGGCAAACGCTTTCATGAGTGCAATGTGCACTTCTTCTCGCCCCGGACATAGAGTCACTGCCCGAGACGCGACTTCGATCGCTTGCCCTGGGTTTCCAATTGCAGACAAGAGCGGAGAAAGTTCGCTGACTGCCTGGACGTACTGCTCTTCCAATTCCAGGGTCTGGGGGACGACCCATTCTTCGGAAAAATCGGGCAAGAAGGGGCCCAAGTAGAGTTCGCAGGCGGCTGTAAGAGTCTTGACTTTGGTGTCGGCATCCTGGTTCCTGGACAGGGTCAGTAACTGTCGAAACCGGGCGGTATCGACTTCGAAGCAGTCGGACCCGATTTCTAGCGCCCGATGGGTGGAATGGATCCAATTGGCCGGAACGCTTCCCGCTTTCTCGATCTCGATTCGGATCGCGGAGACGGCAGTCCGCAGCGACTGGCGCGCTTTCTCCTGCGGAGTGTTTGGCCAGAAGGCCTCCATCAGCATCTCCTTTGATACCGATCGACTGGCATAGTAGGCCAAGTGAGCAAACACCCCAGCGGTCTTGTGTGTCCGAAAAGAGACTGGCCCATTCGGGCCGGTCACGCGGAGTCCGCCAAAAGTCTGGATCCGCCAAGCAGGCTCGCCGCGAACCTCGACCATGCAAGAAGTTTGTCAGATTGAGACAAAGAATTGCGACTCCGTGGCAAGCCAGTTGCAGATCTCTCGTCGCATCCATCTTGCCTTTCATTAAGGGCTGGCGCCCGTCACAGAATCGTGAAACGGGCGCCCCAAGGATAGGTTTTGATTGATCGTGAGTTCAGAGTAGCGTCACCAAACATCGGATCCGGTCGTCGCGTCGCACATTCCTGTGGCCCAATCGAAGCTCGTGCCTGGTCCTTCAGATCTTCCAGTTATGATCGGGTTTCCGGTGAGGCTTAGGGCGACTTCGGACATCTCGTCATGGCTGTAGTAGTGGTAGCGGTTCACCCAACTTGTCAGGCCGCCATTGATTCGGATCGTGGCGTAGTCGTGGGATGGAAATCCGTCCGTGTAAAGCCCCGCGAAAATCGAACCAGAGACAGGGTCGACCACAAAGTCCTTCACTTCATCGTGATCCAAGTAATGGTAGAACCACGGCCAGCCTGGACGAAGTCCGCCAGTCAGAGGGTCAAAGCTCACCATGACGGCGTCCGCGCCAAGCCCGGTCACGCCGAAGGATGCCCCAGCGACATAGACGTCGGTGCTCGTGACCTTCAGCCTGTTTGCAAAGTCATCGGTGGTCCCTGCTACAGCGTTAAAGGGCGAGACCCAGTTCGTCACGGCCAAGTTTGGATTGAACTTTCCTGCCACGATCATTTGCCCACCAACCGTGTCGTCGACGGTGCCCGCGACATAGACGGAGCCAGCAGCGTCATAAGCCACGTCGACAAGTTGGTCGTTCGCGGAAGCCGTCCCTGCAAACAGTCTATTGCCCAAGACGGCCCCCGAGACGAGTGAAATCCTCGCCAAGAATCCATCTTGGTTGCCAGCGGAGTTCGTCATCTTACAAGCGAGATAAGCGCCATTGCTGTTCACGGCGATCGCATTGGCCTCATCGTCACCAGACGCACTGGTCAAAACGACGGGCAGGGTTAGCGTCAGGCCAGGACTGTATTTGAGCAGCATGATGTCTTTGCCTGAAGCCGACTGCGAGGCGTAGCCGGCGACCAGGCAGTTGCCGACTCCGTCTAGAGTGATTTTCTTTCCTGCGTCGTCGAGCGCGCCGCCGTAAAGGTGAGACGATAAGCGAACTCCACCAGGCGAGTATTTGAGAGTGGCGCAGTCGGTATGTCCGGTCAAGGCATTCTCCACCCTGCCTGTCACATAAATCTCGCCTGTAGTTGGGGAAACCTTAACGTCTAGCGCTGTGTCTTCACCTTTGTTGCCGTAGAGCCGGGACCAAACCAGGACGCCTGCCGCGGTGTACTTGTTCAGGCACATTTGACTTTTGACGAGCTTGTTTGTGTAATAGGAGCCGGCCACATAGACCGATCCGGAGACAGGGTCGACGTCCACACATGTGGCTCCATCCATATCGGGCGATCCAAACCGGACGGGGAGGGAGTAGGCTAAGGACGACAAACCGATCGTCAATAGGCAAAGCGCACGCAGTGTTCCTTTTAGTTTTGACATGTGTTTTTCCTTTTGCCAAGGCTCGAATGCCGTGGCTCTCCCCCATTGAAACACAGTGTTTGTGACAGGATCGTCACAACGTCAATTCACGATTTGCTCACGTTTTTGGGGAGAGATTTCGGGCTGTGGGGGTGCCAAGCGCTCGGCAAGAACCCTCAGTGACTCTTGCCTCAGATGCCGCCGTCAAGGCGGTTGCCATCACTAGATCCAAAATGCGAACGAACGGTTTCTTGTCCATGTTCGACCACTGAGCACCGTCCTTTGGGGATCCTATAGCATGAGACTAGCTCATCATGTGGCATGCCAGGCCTACCAACCGAGTGCTCTAGGCTCACGGCCAGCAGCTTCTGCGCCTCGACGGCGAACTCCATGTGGAGCTCGCGGAAGATGTCTTTGCAGAAACCTGAGGCCGCCCAATTGTCCAGGTTGGACTGATCAGCGACCACAGTAAAAGCTAGTAGTTTTAACAGTAGTAGTAGTAGTAGTAGTATGCGCCAATGGTAGGTATTTCGACAGTCGCTCTTGCGGGTGTCGCCTTGGGCGGGATGTTCCGTGGGGCAGGTTCGGGCTCGCTAGAGCCGCCGTATAGCCTCACGTTCTTGGACTATCTCGCCAGTGAGTCTCTGACCAGTTCTGAAGTGTGGCCAACGGCGGATCCCGGCCAATACCTGCCCGCCGAAGTGCCTGGAGGTGCGCCAGGTGTCGCGTGGGTGCGCTCTTCGGGGACTCGCAAGTTCAAAATCGCCCTCACAAACCCGACGCCGTATGCCCATGGAACGTTTATCAGCATTTCTGACGTCAGGTATTCGTCAGCGAGCGGTAGTTTCACACTGTCTGTGACGCCAGCCGCCCAACCCGTGTAGTTTCCGGCCAACGGCCAGTGCAACCAAGTTGAATTCACCATCAGCGGCCTGCCAATCTTTGTGACGTTGGGGGACCTGACCTTTGACTTTGTGTGTGATTCAGACTATGCCTCGCTCTTCGGCAACGACGTGGGGATCAAAGTGTGGCTGACGGACACCGCCCCGATTGGTGCGGCTCCGGGCCACCAGGTGCCCGTTTGGGCCGAAGTCTTAGACAAATCATGTCTTTGGTGCACAGGGCTGACCGGCCCAGACGCCTGTCGCGCCGCTTGCACCTACGGAGTTTTCGGCTCGGCAGGGTTGTATGATTCTACGCAACCGAATTTCTATCTACCAGTAACCAATACAATTGGACTTTTCCGTCTAAAACTCTTCATTGATACGCTCCAATTTTTTAGATTTGTTGACTGTCAGGACGTCGCTGCGTACTTCGCAATCTGCAATGAAGCCATTGGTGTGCCCATAGTGTTGTCAAAAGTCACCGCAGTCAGCCCTGGAGGTCAAGCAGGGTTCCGCACAAACCCTCTTCGAGGCACTGGGTGGAGCACCTATCAGCCTTTTGACTTTGCTTTTCATGCCCAAGCGACTTCTAACGGTGCAGACGCCTTCGACGCTTGCGCGGCGCAGGAAAAGGACATAGGTGGCTTTTTTTGGGACAACCCAATACCGGGATGGCCACGTTCGATGTACTGGCAATTTTACACATATTTTTGGGGAGGTCTTGCTGCCAACTATCCATTTTATCCTGGCAATAACTTTCTTATTCCCTATTGGTACGACTGGACGGTTATCGAGCTGGTCTAGAACTACTGAAGTGTGCTTTTACCAATGACCTTCACTAATAATAATAATTTATGATTCTAAGCGTGATACTATATCTGACCGCCGCAAAACAAGAGTTACCAGACGTCGACCTCTTGAAACCAGATCCTTCAATTTTGTGTGGTTTCATGCTTTCCAAAACTCGTACGAAAGTCGCACATATGGTCTATTACAGCCGAGAGAGGGACAATTCTCGACTCGACATTGTTGCGATGCGCACAGACGACAAGCTAAGTATCGAGGAAATCTGGAACGAAGCCAATACGTTTTTGATATCTAAGTACGCCCCAGATCGGCCGCAGACCCCCAGGTCTGGACTTCCTCTTGCCAATAGGTGTGCGGACTCTAGGGGCCCAGACGGAGGATTCCTCTATTTTATGACCGGTCGCCTGGTGCTTTATGTTCGACTAACTGGCATCTCAGTCACCGAGACCGACTATCAGCTGCAAGAAGGCGCGGCGCGATATGCCGTCGCAAAGATCAGGGGGCTTGACACCCGGGCGGCGGGCGACGCTACGGTCTATGGCCATCGGGTTTCAGGTTGCCGCACGGGCCCCTCTGGCGATGTGCTCCTACCCCTGGACGGGTGGGCGGCGGCGGCTGGAGTCGAAATAACCTGGAACAAGGTCAGAGGTACGGCCTCCTTTAACTACAGTGGGCTGGACTACGTTTTTCCCTTGGGGTCGACCAAGCTCAAGAAAGGATCCGAGTGGCAGGACTGTCCAGACACGCTTCTGTGGCATGGGGGTCATTGGTACGTCCCTCTTCGGCTTGTCAGCAAATGACACGAAGATTGAGGGTGTACTACCCGAAGAGTTGAGCCTGCCTAGCCGACACTGTGCTCTAAACTCACCGCAAGCAACTTCTGCGCCTCGACGGCGAACTCCATGGGGAGCTCGCGGAAGACGTCTTTGCAGAAGCCAGACACGATCATGTTGATCGCGTCCTCCTCGTTGATCCCTCGCGAGGCGAGGTAGAAGAGCTGGTCTTCGCCGATCTTGGATGTCGTCGCCTCGTGCTCCATCTTGGCGGTGTTGTTCTTGACCTCGATGTAGGGGAAGGTATGGGCGCCGCAGCGGTCGCCCATCAGCATCGAGTCGCAGACCGAGTAGTTGCGCGCTCCGTCTGCCCCCGCGTTGATTTTGACGAGGCCGCGGTAGGTGTTCTGACCGTTGCCCGCACTGATCCCTTTGCTGACGATCGTCGAGCGGGTGCGCTTGCCGATGTGGACCATCTTGGTGCCGGTGTCGGCCTGCTGCTTGTTAGCAGTGAGGGCGACGGAGTAGAACTCTCCGACACTGTCGTCGCCTTTGAGGATCACGCTCGGGTACTTCCATGTGATAGCGCTGCCGGTCTCCACCTGGGTCCACGTGATCTTGCCGCCGCTCTCGCGGCAGATCCCGCGCTTGGTGACAAAGTTGAAGATGCCGCCCTTGCCCGTCTTGGGGTCGCCGGGATACCAGTTCTGGACGGTCGAGTACTTGATGGTCGCGTCTTTGTGGGCGACGAGCTCGACGACTGCGGCATGCAGTTGGTTCTGGTCTCGCTTAGGTGCTGTGCAGCCTTCGAGGTAGCTGACGTAGGCCCCCTCGGCGCAGATGATCAAGGTCCGTTCGAATTGCCCCGTGTTCTCGGCGTTGATCCGGAAGTACGTGCTGAGCTCCATCGGGCAACGGACGCCTTTGGGAACGTAAACGAACGAGCCATCACTAAAAACGGCACTATTGAGGGTCGCATAGTAGTTGTCGCTGTAGGGCACAACGCTGCCCATGTACTCTTTGACCAGTTCTGGGTGCTCTTGGATCGCTTCACTGATCGAACAAAAGATGACGCCCGCCTTCTTGAGCGTTTCCTTGAATGTTGTGACAACGCTGACGGAATCGAAAACTGCGTCAATGGCGACCCCACCGGAAATCGGAGCCCCCTCCTCGTCTGATGTTTGTGCAGATGAGGAGGGGGTTGGGGGTGGAGATCCGGAAGCGTGGGCCTCTGCGGCACCTCGCACGTTGAGCAAGATTTCCTGCTCCCTAAGCGGGATTCCCAGCTTTTCGAACGTCCGCAGCAGTTCGGGGTCAGCGTCTTCGAGAGAATCAAGCGAGGGCTTCTTAGTCGGTGCCGAATAGAAGGAAATTTCTTGAAGTCGTGGCTTTTCGTACTCAACATTGGGCCAGGTCGGCTCGGTCAAGGTCAGGAAGTGACGAAAAGCCTTGAGCCGCCACTCCAGCATCCACTCAGGCTCATTCTTCTTAGCACTGATAAACCTGACAGTCTCTTCACTGAGGCCAGGTGGTAGCGTTTCCGCTTCGACATCGCTGACAAACCCCCACTCGTATTCTTTCTCCGAGTAGTGCTCTAAGAGCTGGTCGTCAGTTTGAATTTCATGCACCGTCTTGTCGTTGTCCATCAGGGCCATTCAGGTTCGTTCCCAGGCTCCAGCCACATCATGAAACATGACCAGAACGTGTAGTTTCAGCCTTGTTTGTACCTGAATTGAAGGTTTGGCCGACGGGAAGGCGGGCCAAAGGCACCCCCAATCCATCTTTGCTCCAGGCATAAAATTTGGATGCGAGGGGTCGCTATGCGACGTCGCAAATCAAGCAGATGACAAGCGGCCAGTGGTCAGCTGTTAAAGACGATCGATTTTTGGCAAGCCGAAACCACCGCTTCGCCGAGAGAAGTGAGAACTCCGGAAGGTGCGTACTTTGACACTTCGACTACTTCGGAGACGGACTCCTTTTGTATTTTGGTCCTTACGATTACAACAGGTTCACCGTCCCATCTCTTATACAAGACGACGTCCTGGCAGGTCACTTTGACACCCGGGCGGGATCTTTCGAGAGCCCGCGACACGGCCATTCCAACGGCTGCGATCTTATCGTTGTCGACAACTGGGTGCGAGGCGATGAAAACCCCGTTCGAAAGCTCGACCGATGCGAGAGCCGTCGATCCTGCCTGGTTAGGCTCAATCTCAACATTGCAGATTCTTTTCTCTGTGGGCTGCTCTTTGGAAGACCGACGTGCCTTTCTTGCCAGGGCGTCCTTACTTGCGAGGTTGATCAAATTGTCAAGTGTTGAAGCGACGTGAGTCCTTTCTCTCTCTCGCGTCCGCTTGCCTCCCGCGACGCCGACTGTGAAGGACACCTTCTCGGGGACGCCTTCGACAACAACCGAGGTTTGAGCGAGTTCCCGAAAGTCAGATTCTACGTCCCCCCGGGGCCGGATCGACCCAATGACGAATTCGTCGCCTCCATATCTCACCAAAAGGTCTTGGTTGGAGTCTGCTTTGTTCGCCAGGAGTTTTGCGACGGCCCGGAGCACTCGGTCGCCAACCACATGTCCATGAGTCTTGTTGTAGGCTCCAAAGTTATCTAGATCGACAAAAACCACTGTCACTTCTCGGCCATCCTCTAATTGGTCGACGCCCCATTCGCGTAGACGGTCGCTCCAGCTCAGGGCCGTCATCGGATCCCAAGACCAGCTGAGGTCAAGGAGGAACTGGACGGCCGTCAATAGCCCGCAAAACTTGTCACCGTCCATCACTGGTACGAAATCGAGTCCGTTCTGCAGATAGACCTCGGCTGCGTTACGGACCGGCGTCGCCGCAGGCATCTCGATGACGAGGGTCTTAACGAGGTCCCGCACTGGCGTGTCTGGAGCGGCAGCCTTTGCAGTGTCCTTGGTCACGACGCCGATAAACCTCCCATCGTCGAGAACTGAGACAACAGCTACCGAGTTTCTGGCCATGGCCGACAACGCATCGGTCGCCGTCTCGTACATCGAAACAGCTTGCTGGATTAGTTTAAGATCCCCGATCGTCCTCATGGCAGGTTCAACTGCGGCCAGACAAGCCGAGCCTGGCTTGGTTCTGTAGTAGTCTGACGGTGAAGAACGCAACAAACTCGCCAAGATTGGGGCTAGGCCTCCTGAAATCCCGAAAGAATAGCAATTTTGCAAGAGTCCAACAAATTCCCAACCCTCTTGTCACCCTTCAAGTCGGTGATACTGCGACTGTACTGATAAGCCTTTCCGGGCGGAAGTTTGACAAACTCGGCAACTTCCCTCTCCGGCAGCCCCATCTCGACGAGCATCAGGTGGCAGGAGAGCGGCAGGGAAATCGAATCACCAGCAGTACAACTCAACACGGCATCATGGACGTGGTCACGGGGATCCCAGCCATCGTGGCCCAGCAGGTACGGGGACAAGACTCCACAGGCAGGTATCACATCGAGGTCTGACGTCCAGTCTTTTTTGACAAGTTTTAGCCTCTGGAGCGCCCCTCTGACCGATCGGCCATTTCCGTAGACGTGTCGGGCGACGACCTTTACGACAAGGTCGGACAGCTCGACGCCAAGCTCTGCTGCAATCCTCATCACGAGGAGCTCCTTTTCGTCCAATCCTGGACACTGCAGTTCGGCCAGCTCCCAGCCCGGGCCGAGACCCAAGAGAGACCTCGTCCGGTGGTCAGCCCCCTCGCTGGTCCACGCGACCAAGGTCGGTCGGCCGGTTCGTTTGCGGACATCGAGACACTGGCGCCAGACGTGCCTTGACCGAGGGTGTGACAAGAGCTCTTGGGCCTCGTCGATGATGAGAGGTGAACTTGACGATGATGGCCTGGCCGATCGCGACCATTGCAGAGCCGTCAATGAGAGCGGTTTCGCATCCGATTTGGAAAGCACGGTCTCGACAGTCGACAGGAGGTGTGTTTTGCCCCACCCACAAGGGCCCGTGATCGCGACAAACGGTAAGGTCCCATGGGCAAAACGCAGGGCCGCCTCAATCGCCGCAATGTTAGAAGGCAAGGCTGCGAACGATCCCAGTGAACTTGGGAAGTCCGCACTTGTCTCAAGTACGGCGCTAGTCAATACCACGACCCGGTAACCCCCGAAAATGGGCCAAACATGAGTTTCATTTTCATGGTCGATCCAGCCCGGGTCAAGACCCAAAGATAGTCCCGGTGGCGTACCTTTTGTCAATGATTCATGGACAAATCCTCACAGCTTGAACCTACAGGCCGACTCCCAAGAAAATTGAGGAAGTAATCCCCAATTTGTCCACATGTCAACTCCCGGCACCGCCCATGAGGCTCGCAAAATAGCCTCCATAGAACGACAGGAGGATGAACAAGACATAGACAGCGACAAGTACCAAGCACACGACGCCAATGATTTTTGAGGCGACCTGAGCCTTCATGGCCCCTTCAGATTCGTAATACTCAGAGACTTTGACCAGCATTTCATCCATGTTTCCGGTCGTTTCTCCAGTGCGGGTCATGTCCAATACCAATGGGCTAAAGGCATTTGTCGAGCGGAGGGTCTCGGTCACTCCCGCCCCCCGCTCCAGTGCGTCGGTGGCCGGCATCACTTTGGCCCGGACGGCCTCGTTGTCACAAGCGTCGCACGCGAGGCGGACTGCCTTAGGTAACGCCACCCCACCCTTGTACAACGCTCCAAACGCCCGGCCAAACTTGGCCATTGCAAAACCGTGCGCCATCCCGCCGAGGCCGGGCAACGTTAGGACGAATTCGTCGAAAGCCCGCCTGACCGGCGGACGAGGGAGCATGAATGAGCGAAACAGCCAGACCGCGACCGTAATGATGGCTGCCACAACCCAGAAGGTGGTTGGGACGGGAAGCCCCCCAGATTTTGGCGCGATGATTTGAAGAAACCCGTTGACTCCGACTATGATCGCGATGGATCCGAACACCGTGACTTTCGGGCCCATGGTTTCGCGCCGAATCATGTTTTTCAGTTCGATGTCCCTGTGGATGTACTCACTTATCAACTTGCACTGGGTCGAAAGCATTCCGCCCTCTTCGCCGACCCTGACCAAGCTCAAGATCAAAGGGGAGAAGATCTCCGGGTACCGTTGAAGGCCGACGCTCAGGGGTCGTCCCACGGTCACGTGGCCACGGCATTCTTCAATCACCGATCGAAGTATCGCGTTGTTCGACTGTCGCGCCAGAGATTCTAGCCCGTCCACGGGGTTGATCCCTGCTTCGAGGAGGGTTCCCAACTGGCTGAAGAAAAACTCCAGGCTCTGGAGAGAAACGAGTTGGATCGCTCGCCCTGCCACCTCGGTGCGAAACGTGTTCCTAGGCTCTGTGGGCGGGGCAGAGGGTGCGGCGAGGGGCTGCCGGACTTCAAGCTTCTGGACGGTCAGGCCCTTTTCGGTCAGGGCCTTGCTAGCCAGCGCGAGATCGGCTTCGTCAACCAGTCCGTTCACCGGGTTGCCCGCAAAATCAATCGCCGAGTACTCGAAAGTCGGCATGCCTTACTGTTCTGCCTCCTCGACAGTGTGCTTGATCAAACTGTTCACGTATGCAGTGTAAAACATCTTTCCGCATGTGATCCCCAGAACCATGAACAAAGCGATATAGGCCAGATAGAGCGAAGTCCTCGATGCTTTGTCATATCTTGATGCTGAATCGTTGGCCAATACGGACGCTTGGCTCAATGCGGCGGGCAGACTTCCGGCCAATTCTCCAGTCTCGATGACACTGCAATACTCAGGCGGAAAAACCTTGGAAGAGCGGACAAGCTGAGACAGTTTTGTCGACTCAGTGGCCCTCTGACCGAGTTCGCGAAAGAGTCCTGCAAAGTGCTCGTTTGGAACCGATTCGCCCGCAAGTCTCCAAGCTGTCATTGGGGCGATCCCAGCTTCGGATAACTTTCCCAAATGCCAATTAAAGACAGCCAGGCACTCAGCCCTCGCCTTAGCTGAAAATACGGGTACGTGCGCGCCAATTTTGTGACGGAGGGCCCGCGCCTCTGTCCGGACAAAGCAGAGCCTGAGTACCCAATATCCAGCCGTCATTACTAGGATCGCCAAGCCAGCGGGGCCCAACATGGCCTGGCCAAACCCCTTCACTAGGCCAGGTAGACCGGACAAGGTCGCAAAGGAGTAGTCGAGAGCCAGGGTTATGGCAAATACGACAGGCACACCGAGTAGCCCGGCAACTGCGACCCAACGGAACAACCTGACAGCCCAGCGCATTTTGTGTGACGACGCGAATTGCTCGCTAAGCGTTTCGCAGGCTTGCCAAGTGTAGCCGCCAGTTTCGCCCGCTTGAACAGATTTGACGGTGCCTGGGGGGAACACGTCTGCATACACCGCCATTGAGTCAGCTAGAGTCGCCCCCGTGGCCACACGCTTGGACATCTCGTGCAACACATTGGACAAGGAAGACTTCGCCAGCCTGCTCGCCAACTCGGTCAGGGCGGCCGTCGGGCTGATCCCTGATCTGAGCAAGGTTCCGAGCTGAGTAAACAGGAACATTAAGTCCTTGGCGCTGGCGCGTTTTGTTCGGATGGATTGTGATACCGTCGGTACGGCAGGGGCAGTTTTTGGGGCGGCGGCGGGAACAGAGTTATTGGCGGCGACAAGTCCAGAGACAGGAACGACTCTTGAGGTGGAAACACTTGGCCCGGGCTGAGCTCCTGGAGCAGCTGCGATGGATTTCAATCTGAGGCCTTGGTTTGACAATCGCACTACAAGGTCGTTTTCAGTGACCGCATCCAGCACTCCGCTGACCTCATGCCCTGCCCTATCAACCGCTAGATAAGAGAATCGACGCATCTTCCACTTTGTCGACCGACTGCCCCTGGAGGTCTTCCGACATCAGGAGCCGCTCGACCTT
This sequence comes from Chthonomonadaceae bacterium, assembly GCA_016788345.1. GTDB lineage: Bacteria > Armatimonadota > Fimbriimonadia > Fimbriimonadales > Fimbriimonadaceae > JAEURO01. The sequence continues at coordinate 28,569 of JAEURO010000001.1, read as the reverse complement.
TCCATATCCTTGTAGAACGATACCTGGAAGGATTTCGTTCAGAGGTTCGAGGACAAACTTTCTCTCATGTGCCCTCGGATGTGGGACGATTGGGACGGCGCCTAGAGGAGACTGATAGCCATCAATCCAAACGAGGTCCAAATCGATTTCACGCGGTCCATTGGCCAGCCTTTTCTTTCGGCCAATCTCGGCCTCGGTCACCTTGAACACGTCGAGGAGCTCGCTTGCCTCTAGCTTAGATGTAAAGACAACAATCGCGTTGAGAAACTTGGCTTGGTCGATTTCGTACATGGGAGCTGTCTCATAAACACTGCTCACCACTGCGTTCGAGTCGAGTCGGGCCAGGGCTTTTACAGCCCTGGCCAAGTTGCCAACCCGGTCGCCGATGTTTGATCCAATCGAAACGGCGACCATCCGGTCAGGCGAGTGGGGTTCACAAGAGCTTTTCGACAATTCGATCTGGATTATGCATCCCAGGTAAGGGCGCCTCGATCGACTTGGTCCATTTGATGAACTTGGCGTGACCGTCAAGAAATGAGTAGTTTGAACCGCCGTTCCAAGGAGAAATTTGAAGTCTTTCTTGGAACCAATCCTCTTCCTCGCCGCCTAAGTGGTCGGCTCCTATGTACTTAGTGATGTCATTCCAGTCTGGGGTATTCGGATCCTGATAGGCTGCTCCGGGCCAAGGATGATAGTCCGGGTCTGCCGCCTCGATGTTCCTTAACCCGACAACGATTTGCTTTGCAGAATCCGAGCTAACGGTCATGGATTCTCCATGTGAAAACAGTCCATTTATGCTGTAGTCTGTTTCCGGCATGATGGTCACACCTTCGTCATCGACGACCTCGTGCCGTTTATAAGCCGGCGTCGTGAAAACGTCCTTCGACTTCACGTAGGTGTACAGCGGGACGAACCACTTGTAATCGTTCGAGTGGTCGACGTACATGGTCCGGTCGTCATTGTCAGAAGCATAGAGGGTTATGGCATTGCCGATCTGGCGAAAATTTGAGAGGTCACTGGTTTTCTTGGCGGCCATTTTGGCTTGAGAAAAAACGGGGAACAGGATCGCCGCCAAGATCGCAATGATCGCGATCACGACGAGGAGCTCGATTAAAGTAAAAGCTTTGGATTTCATAGTTCTGAATCAGAGGGTCGCGCCAGCCGCGGCTGGACGAGCGAAAAGGGGGGTGAAGTGGAGAACTATGATTCGTAAGGTGGGCCACGGACGAGGATTTCGCCAAAATGAGTGATAGAACCTGGGGATGAATGGATTGAAAACTGTGGTTCAGGGCCACTGTAGAAAGTCAGGTTCCATCCAGATCCCTCCGCCTCCACGAGTGGAGACACATTTAATTGTGCCCATGCACAGGGCTTGGCGTCTGACGCTTTCTTAGTCGCCGAAGTGCAGTCGCATCCAGACTGTGCGTGGATAATAGGGAGCACTGCATGCTGTACAAAGACCAGGCACGCTAGCCAAACCCATATTTTTTTCCAAACAGGCCGACCCAAACCAATGGTATTCTACATGACTTTTCGCACTCTTGTTGCGTTAGTTCATGTTTTTGCTATCGGACCAGCGAGGATTGCCGCCTGGCTTTCTGCCAGCGTACAAACGACGACACGGATAAGACTAGCATGACCAATCCGACGAGGCCATCATCGAACCAACCGAGAAGCGGAATCACATCGGGGATCACATCCAACGGGGATGCCCCATAAAGAAGTCCGATCAATGCTGAAACCAAGGCCTTCCAAGGTAAGGATGGGCGTCGGGGAGCAATTGTGTCCACTGACAATTTGACGGAAAAAATCGTCAAGGGGTTGCCCGCTCACTAGGCCCTGGCCCCGCCATAATGAGGGTCGATGTCAGTCCGCGTCCGATATGCCCCCAGCCCGACCGGTAGTCCACACGTCGGCAATATTCGGACAGCGCTCTTCAACGACCTCTTTGCGAGGAGGCATGGTGGCACGAACATTCTGCGCATCGAAGACACTGACCGAAGCAGGTCGGTGCCAGGTTGTGAAGCTGACATTGTCGAAAGCCTTAAGTACGTCGGGATCCAATGGCAAGAAGGGTATGGGGCTGGCGGCGACTGTGGTCCGTATGTACAAAGCGAGCGAAGCCTGGCCGGACTCTACGACCCACATTGGAACCGCCTGATCGAGTCCGGCTTTGCGTATTGGGCCTTCGACACGCCGCAGGAGCTTGAGGAGATGCGGAAGAGCCAAACAGACCAGGGCCTTGCGACGGGTTACTTTGGGGGCGCATGGCGCGATGCGTCAGAGGTCGAGCGTGAAAAAGCCAGGGCCGAGGGCAGACCAGGCGTAGTCCGACTCAGAATTCCACGTGACGAGACGATTATCGTCATGGACGGGGTCCGTGGCAAGATCGAATATCCCTCAAACACGTTGGATGACCCCGTTCTGATCAAGTCGGACGGAATGCCGACTTATCACTTTGCTGCAATGGTTGATGACCACCTCATGGGTGTCACACATATTTTTCGAGGCGAAGAGTGGCTGGGCAGCGCTCCAAAACACATTGTTCTGTTTAAGTCATTGGGGTGGGATCCACCTGAGATGGTTCACCTTCCAGTCATCAAAGGACGAGACGGTTCAAAGCTCTCAAAGAGGCATGGGGATACAGCCGCGCTGGATTTTCGCCGGCAAGGATACCTAGGAGTCGCGCTCGCGAACTTTATTGCCTTGATCGGGTGGTCGCCGGGTGGAGACAAGGAGGTCATGTCCATCAACGAGATGGCCGAGGCTTTTGAGATTCGAGGCATTCAGCCCTCCTCGGGCGTGTTTGACTTGGACAAGCTCATGTGGATGCAGGGAGTGCATGTCCGCGGTATGGACACCGGTTCACTATTGAGCGAGGTCAAAGGCTACGCATCGAATCCGGAGACAGAGTCCTACTGGGCGGCTCATCCCGATTCGGGCGTAAATATGAGGGGCCTTTCGTATTTTGCCGATGACTCTCGACACGATCTTCAAGCCAGTGCTGTCGAGTTGGTAAAGGAACGAGTGACGACCCTTGCGGATTTTGGGAAGGCATCCCTGTTTGTTTTGGAAGCTCCGTCTAGTTATGAAGAGGCAGCCCTGGTCAAATGGAAGGCCGTTCCCACGACTTCACAAGTGGTCCAATCTGTCGCCGAGGGCCTGACCACGGATGCCGGCATGGGGCCCTCCGACTTCGAGGGCCTGTTGCGTTCAGTCCAGACAAGTCTCAGGATCGAAAAGCTTGGCCCTGTCGTCCACCCTGTGCGCCTGGCCTTGACCGGGGCGTCGACAGGGCCGGGACTGTTCGAGTTGATGGCCGTCCTAGGTTCAACCGATTGTCGAGAACGGTTGGAACGCTTTCTCGCTGACTTGTAGGCGCCCTAGTTTTTCAGACCACCTTGTTTTGTCCCCGGAGGTCACGTGATCGACTGACCGATGAATAGTAAGCACTTGGTAGCCGGGAGTTCAACGTGGATCTCCCTCATTCCATAGGGCCTGTCGAATGGCTCCTTGTGCTTGATGTCTCCGACCTTGTCTTTCATGCCTTCCCATACGTCATCGACATCGTCCACTTCGATATAGGTCTCCATTTGGCCGACGTTGGAACCTGCAGGCAAGAAGTGTATGGTGAGACCGTCTCGCTCGCAAATCCCGTACCCGTCTTCATTGAAGACTTCCTTGAACCCCAACGCCCCGACAAGAAAGCCAGCAGAAGCGGAGAGGTCTGTTGTCGGAACCATGGGGCTGATAAAGAGGATTCGGCTCATGACTGCGAAAAGGTTACTCAAAAATGAGGCCCGCCGCTACGAGGCGGGCCCCCTAATTCATCGATCTCAGAGCTTTCTTCGTCGTTTTCTAACCACGGCGATGGCACCTGCTCCAAGAATCGCCAGGCTGCTAGGCTCGGGGACAGGGTTGCAGATTGTGTCGATGACAACCTGGTCCACGAAGACGATGGCACCTGGCAAGTGCCCGGCTATCTGGATGACCTCGTTCTGTGGGCATGGGCCGAACCTGGCAGACCATGTCGCTTGGGTGAATCCGTCGGCTGTTGCTTGAGATGAGACAAAAGTAGCAGGGCCTGTAAAGGACGAAGACACGATTCCTACGGCTGGAAAGCCTCCAGTCGGGTCGAGAAACGTCACTTGGATCCAAATGTCTTTGACGTCGTTCGAACCAAAGTGATTGGGAATGTCAAACGACATGACGTCCGCAGGCTGGGTCAGTTGATAAATGCCGTTCCGTGTCCCGATTGAAGGTGCCCACGAGGCATTGGTGGTCATGAGAGGCGTGCCAAACGGGTTGACAAACCCGCTGCCGCCCGAGCCCCATGTGTTTCCGTCTGGGGCAAGAGGCTGTGAGGGAGTGTTGAAATCCCACTCTTGGACTGTAGCGGACGCATTGCCAAGCCTCCAAGACGGAGGGTTATAGTCGTCTGCAAAGGCCACCGTACCGACAGCCAGGGCCATCAACGCTGCCAAAAGTCGAACTTGCGAATTGAATTTCATATTTTGCTTCACCGGGCCGTCACCAGACTCTGTCCAGTGTCGCTTGATGACTTATTGTCGATATGCTGCAGTTTTGTGACAAATGGACAACGTTGATCTCGGATGCAAGAGCCGCGTACCCGTTTCAACGAGTGCGAGGCTTACCCTCGCGGTCAAGCTCGAACCCAACTTTGAGCCCAGTTACAGAAAACTCGTATCCATCCTTACTAAATGAGATCCGGGATACAGCATCCCTTGGCGCCCCCTTGGCCATCGCCGAACTCCAGAGGTTTGCGGTCGATACTTTTGGGGCTCCTATGTCCGCAGGGAGTTTCCCCATCCGCGGTGACCCGCGGTCTACATCCATTCCTTCGTTTGTGTAAGTGTACTGGGAACGAGAGCCTCCACTGATCCGGGTGACCGACCGGCGTTGGCCTGGTTCATAGCAGACGACACTCACTTGCTGGAGCCAGACATCCCCAGGTGCGCGGCCCGCGCCGATGGGAGGTGCGTCTACGGGAGGCGGATCGAGCTGGACTACGAACGTGTAGGTGACTCTTGGAGCCGGGGAGTACGTGGCGGTCAAGTCCATTGTCCCGTCTGACCGTACGAAATCCGCTTCAATGCTGACCAATATTGCCTGGCCGCCAACCCTCTTGCGCACGTCATCCAGAGCCGCAAAAGGGTCGAACTCTTTGGGATCGGACGCCAACGGATAGGTCTCCTCGCCCATCATTCTCGCAAAAGTGTTTGTGAAGAGGGCAATGTACAAAAATCCGCCCAGCAGCATGATGAATAGGGCACCACAGCCGCACCCGCCACATCCAGCCGCTTTGCCAATCTTGGTCGCCTTGTCGCGGGACATTTATCGGAGAAGATACCGCCGAAGGTGCCGTCATGGAACGGCAGGCTCGGACGTTTCAGGATTCGCATTTCTAGACCGGTCACTGAGACTGTGTTCCTTGCAACCCAATTCAGACTCTGACGTCAATCTGGGCAAGAACGGAGACCGGTGGTGATTTTCACCGCTCTTTTTGCGTGAGGTCCACACTAGTGTCCGGCATCTTGAAGACTCCTTCGATAGACTCTCTGGCAACGTCGCCAGGAAGGCCCTCAATCTTGGCAGCTGGGAACACGTAAGGGATGAGGATCGTCACCCTCCGGTTGCTAAAGTGGTATGGGTCAGTCGCCTTTCGAGGTTGGTTGGCGGCGAAGCCTCGCACAGCCAAGAACTGAGAAGCCCTGCACCCTCCATTGACCAAGATCTTCCGTACCATGTTCGCCCTGTCGTGGCTCAAATCGAAGTTGTCGTATCCAACTCTGTTCAAGGGTCGGGCGTCGGTATGCCCGTCAACGATCATCTTTCGACCAGTCGACCTTAGGATGGGGGCGAGGCGGGCGAGAACGGCGCGGGCCTGTGACCGGACTTCTGCACTACCCAATTTGAAGAATAGCTCGGAGTTGGTTTCGTTCTCTACCAATTCGATCTGGAGGCCCTCCGGGGTCCGTCGTATTTCAATACCATGCTGGGATTTGAGCTTTTTGAGCTCAGGCTTTTGTTCGATGGCCTTGGTGACGGTCTCTTCGAGTTGCCGGACCTGTTCGATCTCCTTCTTTTCTTTGGGATTACCTCGGGTCGGCGAAGTTGACACGGCTCCAGAATCTTTGATGAGATTGACCTTGTGCTTGGGGGTGTTTTTCTCCCATCCGATCGGATCTTTAAAGTAGCCGGCAATGACTTCCCTTGTTGGTTGGTCCATGCCCATGATCCACATGACCATGAAGAAGGCCATCATAGCGGTCACGAAATCGGCATACGCGACCTTCCATGCACCACCGTGGTGGCCATGGCCATGGCCTTTCTTCTTCTTGATGATAATCGGTGTGCCTTCTTGCATAGATCCACTTTATAAGAGGGGGGTCTTGAGGGCCAGAGTCAGTCGTGTCTGCGGACGCAGTCCTGCTGTCTCGAGGCTCAGCCGCTTACTGGGTGCAGTGCGGCGGTTTACGCCGCATCCTTCTCCTTGACAGCCTTTTCGAGCTCGACAAACCCTGGCCTTACTGTCGGGTCGATGTTTCGGCGGGCGAACTCTACGCATGTGATCGGAGATTCGCCTCGTGCAAAACTAAATAGGGAGTATCGGATACAGGTCAGATATTGGCCGCCGGCCTTAACCCGGTTGCCGACCGACTTGGCCATTGGGGCGATCACGATGTATCCGGCGAAAATACCAAAGAACGTTCCTGCGAGCGATGCACCGACCGAGTGACCGATCTCTGAGGCTTCGCCCCCGATCTTGCCCATCGTGATGATGATGCCAAGGACGGCCGCGACGATTCCGACCGCTGGCATGGCGTCGGCCACGTTTTGTAGGGCGTCGGAAGGCACCATTTCTTCTGCGTGGGCGACTTCTAGGTCGAGCTCCATCATTTCTGAGAGGTCATGCGGCCCGACTGCGCCGGTCAATATGACTTTCATGGTGTCACAGAAGAAATGGACGGCATGATGGTTGGCCAAGAACGACGGAAACTTCTTCATGATCTCCGACTCTTCCGGGTTTTCGACGTGTTTTTCGAGACCTAGAAGGCCCTCTTTCCGGGCGACCGTGAAGAGCTGGTACATCATTTTGAGAAGATCGACGTAGTCTTGCTTGGCAGGCGCCGGTTTGAGCAAGCCGGTCAGAGCCTTGATCGTCTGCTGCAAGACAGGCATGCCGTTGGAGCCCAGAAAGATGCCGATTCCTGCCCCACCTAGGATGACAAACTCATTGACCTGGATCAAGACCCCGATCTGGCCACCATGCATGAGGTAGCCGACCACGGTGGCTACAACGCCAATAATGATCCCAATGAAGGTGAACATGACCGAACCGCACGGGCTAAACTGACCCGCACATTTCTCATTGTCGGAAACGTCAGTAAGATTGCTTAGCCATGGCCATAGCCCACCGACCGAATCCATTGACCCCCGTGGTCCGAATGCTGGACTCGCACACTGTGAACCAGATTGCGGCGGGAGAGGTCGTCGAGAGGCCAGCGTCGGTGGTCAAGGAGCTGGTCGAAAACTCGCTGGACTCTGGGGCGACATGGGTCGAAGTCACGATAGAGGAGGCTGGACGCAGACTGATCGAAGTGTGTGACGACGGCTGTGGCATGGACGAATGCTCACTACAACTGGCCCTCCAGCGCCATGCGACGTCAAAGATTTCTAGTGTTGAGGATTTGAACAGGGTCGCGACCATGGGGTTTCGTGGTGAGGCACTTCCTTCTATCGGTTCGGTGTCAAAGATGACCGTGAGCTCTGGGGTCACGAACGGGCTTCGCGCCAGGATTGAAGTTGAGGGGAGCCAGATGAGGACCTTGCCCGCAGGGCCCGGGGCAAAGGGCACGACGGTACGGGTCGAAGACTTGTTCTTCAACACGCCCGCCCGCCTTAAGTTCCTAAAGTCTGACGCAACGGAACTATCGGCGATTATCGACGCTGTCTCCCGAGCTTCGCTATCCCGTCCTGACGTTAAGTTTGTTCTCAGACATGGTGGGACGGCAGTAGTGCAGACCGGCGGTGACGGTTCGCTTGCCAATGCCGTGGCAGACGTATGGGGCCGCGAATCTGCACGGGCCCTGGCCCCGGTCGACTTCTACAACGGGACCGCCCGTGTGCGCGGCTTCGTCTCTCCGCCTCACTTCACCAAACCGACCCGGTCACACCAGTGGATGTTTGTAAACGGCCGCCCGGTTCGGTCCCGCACGCTGCAATCGGCTCTGGATCAAGCGTTGAGAAGCTTGACACCAGACAAACGCTTTCCTTTGGCGGTGCTCATGTTGGACGTAGACCCTGAGAGGGTTGACGTCAATGTTTCGCCGACCAAGTCTGAAGTCCGGTTCCACCATGAAGGGGCCGTTTTTGACGCGGTGAAGCGTGGAGTCTCGAACGCCCTCCTAGAAACCGGAATGGTGCCTCATGCGGAAGGATTGGCAGCAGCGAACGCCGCACTGTCATCTGGGCAACTTGGCTTGGAAGTAAGCCAGCCCGGCGGAATCTTTGCCCTGGCCCAATGGGCGCAGTCTCCTTTACAGGTAGAGGGGGCACAAAGTGCTGAATTAGCAGCGACCATTGGCTCTGCTTCGACAAGTTTTTTGGACGGCCTTCGTATCTTGGCACAGGTCGACAACACCTTCATCCTTGCCGAAAACGACCAGGGGATCCTTGTGATCGACCAGCATGTGGCCCATGAGAGGGTGTGCTATGAACACTTGCTTGCGACGAGGGGCCAGGGCCAAATCGAGACCCAATCTTTGATCCAGCCCGAAACCCTGCACTTCGACAAACGCACGATCGAGGTGGTTGCTGAGCGGTTCGACGAACTGAGGGCGATCGGGTTTGAAATCGAACGTTTCGGAGGGGACAGTGTCTTAGTCCGAAGCGTGCCCGCGCTCTGGCGCGGCCGACAGCCGCTCCAAGTTCTCAGGGATGTCGTCAATGAACTTGCTGACGGCCTTGGCCAAGGGTGCTTGAACACGCTGCGCGACGACGTCTATATCATGTGTTCTTGCAAGATGGCTATCAAGGCTGGCGACCCGCTTGGGCAAGCGGAAATGGAGAAGCTCGTCTTTGATCTTGCCCAAACTGAGAACCCCTTCCTTTGCCCTCATGGGCGCCCAATCACGATCGTCCTTCCCAAGTCCGATCTTTACCGACGGTTTAAGAGGCACTGAGCCGGCGTGCAGGGCCCTAGTCTGTACCGGCGTCTTCTTCCATATCTGCCTCGAACATCTCTTCCATGTCGTCCGCCATGTCGTCATCCATGGCTTTACCCATTTCTCGGACCATGTGGCGCATGTCTGACGGTGAGTCGGGCTCACCCATGGCTTCAAGACGGTTTGCCAATTCCTCGACACGCGTGTCCTCGCTCCTGCCCATCCGGAAGCGGGACACAAGTTTGGTGAGGTCGGCTCGACCACAATGTGGGCAAGGATCGAGGTCTTCGCTCGAAATGCTGACGAGCTGGGAACTTCTTTTGCCGCACGACTGGCAAGCGAACTCGTAGATGGGCATGTTCAGTCCAATAAGGCACCGTGGCCAGGGACTTCGGTCGGCCAAACGGCGCCGTCTTCAAGTCTTGATCCTGACACGGGCCCAGGCAGGAGGTTTAAGTGGGAGTCCAGGTCAATGTGGTCGAAAAGCGCACCAAGGGACGCACCTGCCGAAATGGCCACTGGGGACTCTCCCATACAGCCGATCATTGTCTTGAGTCCGTTCGCCCTTGCGGTGGCGACAACACGCAGTGCTTCTGTCAGCCCTCCGGTTTTCATGAGTTTCAGGTTGACCCCATGGCACCTTCCAGAAAATCGGGCCACATCGCCGCTTGACCGAATCCACTCATCAAGAAATATGGGAAGTGGCGAGCCCTCGAACAACATGTCCAAACCTGGCTCATCGCTGTCGGAAAGCGGTTGCTCGACATAGTCGCAGCCATGGTCGGCCAGCCACTGTACCATCGCTTGAGCGTTGTTCAGGTTCCAGCCACCGTTCGCGTCGACCCTGAAAGACACTTGTGACCCTTTGGAGGCTTCGATGACAGCCAGGTAAGAGGCCTTATCGGAGTCCAATCCCTCTGGGCTTCCCAGCTTGACCTTTAAGTGTTTGGCCCCGGTCCGGTGCAAGATTTCAGGAACCCGTTCAGCAATGACCTCTGGTGGGTTGATGCCGATTGTCACGCTCGTTGCCACTGTTTTACGCGGCAGTCCGAGCAGAGCCCGAAGAGGCAGCTTGGCTTGTTTGCCAAGGAGGTCCCACAAAGCGATGTCCACGCCTGCCATGTAAGCGCGATCGAGGCCGGCTGCCTCCATGTCTGCCCAGACCTGGTGCGGGCCTTGGGCTAAGTCGTGACGTTCCACAAACTTCGATAAAGCCTCTTGCGCCGCAGTTGCAAAAGTTTGGTCGTTGTGTCCTGTGCCAGGAGCACATTCGCCTAACCCAATGTGCGTTCCATCGCTGACCTGGACAAAGAGGTTTGTCGAGCCAGTACTGACACCTCGGCTGATCCTCAGCGGATACCTCTTGGTCAGTAGGATGGGTCGGAATTGGACTATCAAGGAGTTCCCTGCCAGGCTACCGATCGAAGCGGCCCAAGATCAGACCGTGCCTTCTGGAAACCAAAGTGCCAACTCTCTCGCAGCGGCTTCGGGGTCACTGCTGCTATGGGTCAGGTTGTCGTCGATGGTCAGCGCAAGGTCTCCTCTCACTGTCCCGGGCGCAGCTTCCACTGGGTTCGTCGCACCCATCATCGTCCGGATCGCCTTGACCGCGTTAGTCCCGTTCACAGCCATGCACACGATGGGACCGCTGGTGAGGTAGTCGCAAACATCTTGGAAGAACGGCCGCTCCCGGTGTTCTCCATAGTGCTCTTCGACGATTGCTCTCTCCGCGTTAACAAGCTTCAATCCGGTGACGCGCAGGTCTCTGGCCTCGATCCTACGCGTGATCTCACCGATCAGGTTTCGGGCGACTCCGCCGGGTTTGATAAGGACAAGTGTAGTCTCTTCCATAAGCCCTTAGGATACCGGCTGGCTTCTCAGGGCTTGCAGCCGTCGGGCGGTGGCGGTGGGCCGTCTTCTTGCTTGAAAATGCCCATGTTGTCAAGCGGGTTGTTCGTCCCGCTTGCGATCGTCAACTTTAGCGGACAGGTCGAAGCGTCCATTGTATAGACCTTGGATTTGTACACAAAAGACTTGTAGAAAGGCGGAGCGGGGACAGTGTCAGATTTGATCGAAACAGACTTGACCGTGGCCGGCACACCGGCCCGGAACACCCCGTTGTCTCCCGTGAGCACTCCTGCGACTGCGGCCCCAGACGCATCATAAAAGTTGACTTGGATGTACTTGACGCCCTTGGATTCGGCCTCACGAGTCACGCGGCCGCTGATCGTTGTCGTGTAGTTGGGAGGCACGGCGCAATCGCGGTTCAGGACGATTGTTTGTCCTCCGACAGTGGCTTGGGCCGTCAAGTTGAAGATACCAACTGGCGCGCCTTTGATGGACATTGTGCCCGATGAAGATAGGCTGACTCGCGAGTTCAACGGAACCATCGACCAGTTTCTTGAGGGCAGGACTGTGCGGTTACCGGCCAAGTCGTAATTGGCTATGACGCACTGGATCTGGTCACCAGAGTGCAGCGCCAAAGGTTGGAGGATCCCGCTTCCGCTCACAAGCTCGATATATTGGCCAGGCAGAGGGGCAGAACCTCCTCCTCCTCCGCCACCTCCCCCACCTCCGCCAGTCCCACCGCCGCCCCCACAGCCAAGCAAGAGCGATGCGGCCAACACAAGGGCGACCAAGACTAACAGGCTAGCGTTCTTCATTCTAATTACAATTGTGACGCAAAACCGTGAGGGATCAGTTCAGTGAGGGTGTATGTGTGTCCTTTGAAAGACTCATTGACACAGGTCACTTTGACCTGGTCTGGAGTTTTCGTGAATTCGAGGAGGACTTGTAAGCACATTCCACACGGGGTGCCGCCGTCTGCTGTCGCCACAGCCAGGGCCAACAGTTCTTGACATCCTGCTGAGACCATCTTGACGACGGCGGTTCGTTCGGCGCACACAGTCAAGCCAAATGAGACGTTTTCCACGTTGCATCCCGTGTATGTCTTCCCGTCCACACCTAAAACTGCTGCGCCAACCTTATAGTTCGAATAGGGCGCATAAGCCAATCGACGGGCTTCCCTTGAAAGTTCGATGAGGTCCGTCACTCTGGATAGAAGTCCTTTTCGACTGAGAACCACGAGCGTTTGAGCGCGAAGTAGGCCGTTCTTCGAACATGACTGTCGGCGAAGACTGTGACGGCACCGCCCCTGTGGAGAAGGTGGAAGTGGTCGATGAGTCGCGAATTGTTGGGGGGATTGTCGTACCAATCGGGCGGGAACAAGAACTGGCAGGCTGGAGGCGAATTTCCATGTTCCCACATGACGAGAGTCTTAGAGGGTTCTTGGACTGAGCTGTCCGTGGCCGCCAAGAACCCGCCACTGACTTGCCGCATGGCCCCGACGCTGTATTCGCGACCAATCGCGGCGGGGTTACGGTTCCAATAGGATGACGAGATGCCCTGCCTTTGGCAGTCCGTCCTGCTGTCGCACCCTGTCCAGAGGCCATAGACGACAGCCATTTGCCATCCAGCCGGCCGGTTAGGACACTGACGGACGGCAAAGTTCTTCAAGTACGGGTCGATTTTCCCTGGCTGGACAGGGTGGGTGGCTGGCCGTCTGATGTCACCGTAAAAGCCTCCTCCCCCGCCCCCGTTCCGCGTGTCATATCCGATCCAAGGTTGGGTACGGGGAAATTCTGGGCCAGTAGAGGTCGAGTTGTATACCGGGGCCCACGTGTCGTCGTGGTCGCCTAAGTAGAGGATATGGGCCTCACCCAACTGTCGCATGTGCATGATGCATTGGGTCTGTTTGGCCGCTTCTTTTGCCTGGCTGAAAACCGGGAAGAGTATAGCGGCCAAGATGGCAATAATAGCGATGACGACCAGAAGTTCAATGAGCGTGAATCCGCGCTTCATTGTCCTTCGTAGATGTCTTTTCTCACTGAGAACATCGGCCTCTTGAGCTGGCCATAGGCGTATCGTTTCGCGTGACCGTCACACCAAGAAAGAACAGCGGCTTCTCGATGGAGGAACTGGAAGTGGGCTTTAGTGTTCGTGTCAGCGGGGGGAGATTCGAACCAATTCGGCCCCAAAATGAACACGCAGACTGGCGCCCAGACACCATGCTCCCAAGTGGCGAGCGTGTTGGCTGGTTCGGCGATCTCGCCATCGGTGACACCCTCTGCTTCGACAAATCCCCTGCGATTGTTCATGTTCTTTCCTCCAGGGCCATATTCTTGAAGACGGGCCGCGGGGTTTCGAGACCAATAACTTGAACTCACGTCACAATTCGCTTGGGGAGCGCAATTGTGCCAATAGTTGTAGGCGATGGCGAGTTGCCAAGACCGAGGCTTTTCTGGGCAGGCTTTGACCTCGTGGTTCTTGAGATACGGATCGATCATTCCAGGTGCTGGAGGGTTCCTGGCCGGTTGGGTCATGTCTCCGTAAAACTGGCCAGGACCTTGAACATTGCGGTTGTCGTATCCGATCCAAGGATATTGGGGGCGATAGCCAGGCCCAGTATATGCGGCTGTGGCGACTGGAGCCCATGTCGTGTCATGGTCATCCGCATACATGATGAGGGCAGTGATGATCTGCCGTGTCTGCATGATGCATTGGGTTTGTTTTGCAGCTCGTTTTGCCTGGGCAAAGACTGGGAAGAGGATAGCGGCAAGAATGGCAATGATCGCGATCACAACCAAGAGCTCGATCAGGGTGAAGGCGCGAAGACGTTTATTATGCATAAGGCAAAGCCTCATGTCTATCGTAATTCAATGAAAGGCAGAATGTCCCGGTTTTCCTTAAGTTTTTTCAAAATTTGCGCCAAATCCAGGCACTTTGAGCGAAACCACCAGGACTCCTAGTTCAGCCAAAGACGAAACTGTCACGGCCAGTGCACCGACCAAGACCCCTGGCCAATTCGACCAAATCCCGACTTGTAACGCTGCAAAGAGGGCCAAGAGCGACACGATCGTCGCTGCGAGCCGGGACGTAGTGACCTTTCGAAGTGTCAGGACTCCTTTCGCATAGCTAGCCAAGGCTCCGATGAGAGGCAACAACGAGCTTGCAAAGAAGGCTTGGTGCGCAGAATGTGCCGTCTCGGTGTCTGCGCCGGTCACATACCTGAAGAAGGCGGTGTCCCATCCTGCCAGTGACATGAGGACCATGGCTCCACTCAATCCAGCCCCGATGGTGAGGCAAAAGCGGAACAGGAGGCCGGAACCGTCCCTCCCCCGGTAGTTGGCGATGACGACTTCTGGTAGAGCGAAAGTCATGGTTCGAAAGAGGAACGCCAGCGTCATCGACACTTGCCATCCGTTCATCGACAAAATGCTGTCCGGTAAAGAATTCATGGAGCGGGTGACGAGCGGCATTGACGTCAACATGAACATCGTGCTTACCGTCAATGGAATATGAAACCTTAATAAGTCGGCCGTGGTCGTCGTCGTGGCGCCCTCTGGCCACTCTACGTTAGCGAGTGTCCGCATCCCGACGACATAAATAAAGGCCGCCTCGACCACGACGCTGGCCGAAAGTGCCCATGCCGCCACCAGCGCTCCCGACACTTGTCCAGTCGCAGACAGCCCCCATGCAACTAGTCCAATTGTCGCCACCCTAAGAACAGTGCCTTGCCCAATGGCCGCTGTTGTGCCGCGTCGAATGAGCAATCCCTGGACATGTCGCCGTAATCCGATTGCTGGACTCCAAGGCACCATGACTAACAAGGGGGCTCGACAAGCCTCACCGACCTCTTTTGGCAACTTCAGGACACCATAGAAAACGACGTCAAAGAGGGGGGTGGTCGCCACAGCAAGATGGACTAAGCCGCACCATGCCATCAGGAGAAAAGAGAAGCGACGGACTCTGTCAAAACTTGATCGGTCCACCGATAAAGTGGTGGACGTTCCCAGAAGGTCGATCACCGGACTTTCAATAAACAGGGCCATGGCGAACAGGCCTAAGTAGGCTGCCGTCTGGATCCGGTGGTCGGGCAGACTGTTAACTGTACGGGTACAAATCGGAGCCTCTGCCGCCATCAGCAACCAGCTGAGAGCCAGTGGAGAGTAAATGGCCAGCAACCGGCGGAGGGACAAAGGCTGGTCGAGCAGAGAAGCAGGTTACCGCAAATCCTTCTGCCGTCCTGTCCCAATGATTCATCCCCTGTTCATGTCTACGATGACCCGCGGTCAGAAGAGCGTCGGACAATGGGCCTGCCATGAAAAGCCAAGCGTTTACTCTCATTGAACTCCTCGTAGTGATCGCGATTATCGCGATCCTATCTGCGATCTTGTTTCCTGTATTCACTCAGGCCAAAAGCGCTGCAAAGAAATCTGTCTGCCTCAGCAATCAGAAGCAGCTTGGCTTGGGGTCGAGCCTCTACCTTCAAGACAACGATGGGTCTCTGTTCCACCACCACGATGACTGGGTGCTAGACGACGGCTCTCTGGTCGTCGATTTGCCAGCCTCGGCCTCAGATTGCGAAGGTGGTGGTTTTGGAAACAGTCAGGCAGAAAAGCCATGGGCCATCATCATGCATCCGTACATGAAGTCGAGGCAAGTCGCTTTCTGCCCCGAAGACAGATCCATGCACCCTGGCAAACTATCCACCAATCTTGAGGACTATAGCGGTGACGCACAAGGGGTCGGAACCGAGTGTGAAGCAAACCCAACAGGAGAGGCCTGTGTGGCTCGAAGGAACAACTTCGCACCCTGGAGCTATCTGCTCAACTCCATTTTCACGCACAAATCGTGTCGCTTCGCCCTCGAAGGTGCTCTGAGCGGTTTTGCCACAGAGGGTGTTTTGGCTGGACTCGACGATCCGAACATCATCCTCTTTAGTGAGCGAAACTCAGAAGGCTTCAGTGATCCAGGCAGCAGTTTCTACTACACTTTGCAGGACGACTATGACTCATGGGCCGGGGAAGCGGCGCTCGTCAGATGGGGAGACGGATCTCGACCACAAGAAGGCTGGATCAAGTATGACCGTCACAACCAAGGCTCTAATTACATCTACGCGGACGGACACGCCAAGTGGCTCCGCTGGTCACAAGCACGACTAGACCAATATCCCGACCACAAGGTCCGTTATCCGCTGGCCGATCCTCCTCGCTGAATCGCTGAAGAGGGTCGCACGGCCAGCTAGGGACGTCAGGGCTAGGCTATCGGTCTGGGACCGGGAACGAGACAGAGACGAGCCTTGTTGACCTGTACACATCCTCTCATCGAGGTGGGATCGGGTCCAAGAGAAGAACCGACCCACTAAGGCCGACTCAATCAGGCAACTTCGAAAGGAACAAGCGAGTATTGGCCGGGCAAGGCTTACCAATCCCGGCCACCTTTTCCCCCAAAAGTGTCGAAAAATTGGCCCGCATCCCTCCAGAAGGCTTGTGTCCGACCGAAGAGTATGTTGACAACTTGAGGAGCGCAGGCCAGACGCCCGCGGCCATCAGGAAAGAAGCAAACTTTGTCCGTACTGGAGCTGTCCTCTCCATCCAGTACGGATTTTTTTCATTCTGACCCCGTCTCCCCGTGTAGAATACTGGCATGCCTGTGATGACTGGCCTCAGCGGCAACGAGATCTTCTGCCTACACAAAAAGGGCATGGCTCCCGGCGAATTGATAATTGGGAACAGCGTGTACTCGCTCGGCATTGTCGGGGGGATCGGAGCTGGATTAAAAACCTTGGCTGGAGGCGAGGTCGAGCAGATCACCCACCTCATCCACGATGGCCGAAAAGCTGCCCTCGACCGCATGATAGCTTGGAGCGACCTTCGGGGAGCAATTGGGATCACAGGGGTGACGAGTGAACTCGTCATGCACAGTGGAAACATCGAATTCCTGTCGATTGGTTCTGCCGTCCACCGTGAGAACCACAACGCGACAAGCTTGGAATTCACATCATGTGCGGACGGGCAAGAGCTCTATTGTCAAATCGATTCCGGGTTTAAACCGATCCATTTTGTCTTTGGAAATGTGGCCTACTCGATCGGGATCGGCGGCGGAATCGGTGGGGCCCTCCGTAGCCTTGGCAGGGGCGAAGTCAAGGAGTACTCAGAAATCTTTAATGTCACGCGCCACATGGCTTTGTCGCGGATTCAGAACGAAGCTCGAATGTGCGGCGCAAACGCTGTTGTCGGCATAAACACGTCGATTTTCCCCTTCGGCGGGATGCAAGAAATGATCATGGTCGGCACTGCGAGCAGGCACGAGATGCTTGGCCCAGAATACGACCAAAGCCCGATCACCAGCGACTTGACGAACGAGGAGATGTGGAACATGGTCCACATCGGCTATATGCCTATTCAATTGGTGCTGGGAGTGTCTGTCTACTCGCTCGGACTGGTCGGGGGCATCACTGCGGCGTTCAAGAGCTTGGGAAGAGGCGAGATCGAAGAGCTCACCAAACTGATTTACGACGCCCGCGAAAACGCTTTGCACCACATCATGCGCGATGCGAGCGCTTGCGGGGCGGACGATGTTGTCGGGATCAAAACTTATGTTTATGAGCTAGGCGGAGGAATGATCGAGTTTATGGCGATCGGGACGGCTGTCAAAAAGATCGATGGGCTCAGGACAGTGTCGGATGCACTGCCGCCTCAAGCAGTGATCAGGGACAAGGACACGTTTATCAACGCCGCCGAAAAGTCCATCGGACGCAACTTGAACGAGCCTGGTGGGGCTAGATAGTGGCACGTATCCAGGCCTGGGCGTGACGTCTCTCCCGCGTCTGCCATAATTTACTATGGCACACGGGTGGGAAGGTGAACTTGTTCGACTTGTCCCATTGGACAAGGATCGTCACTTCGACAATTGTGTCAAGTGGGTCAACGACCCCGACGTCACAGAGTGGCTGCTCATAGGTGACTTTCCACTAAGTCGATTGTCGCAATCGGACTGGTTCGAAAAAGCGGCCAGAGCCACAGACACCAACGTGATGTTCGCTATCGAGACCTTGGACGGCAGGCACATTGGTAACTCTGGCGTTCACCAAATCGATCTCCGCAATGGGACGTGCATCACAGGGAGCATGATTGGCGAAAAGGAGGTCTGGGGCAAGGGCTATGGCACCGATGCGTCTCGAATCCGGGCCCACTATTGCTTCCACGTATTGGGTCTAAGAGTCCTTTACTCCGGATATTTAGAAGGCAACGAACGATCACGCCGGATGAGCGAGAAGAACGGGTATACGGAATGTGGCCGGATGCCCAAGAAGTACTGGAAAAGAGGGCAATTCCGTGACGAAGTCCTTATGTTTCTGGATCGTGAGACGTGGTCTCGACTGAATCTTGAAAGCCAAGTTTAGTGTCGCTCTACTGCGCTTCCGGACAAATTCTCGTGCAAACCAATAAAGCGTATAGAAAGGTGCTTGCTCAAAAACACTGGGTCGTCATCCCATAGGCTGACAGTTCCAAGTAGGGGACTAATTTTCTGGTTTCCAAATTGAGCACTCGCCTGCCCTAACCCAGGACTTAACTTTGTCTTAGGACTTATTGCGAATGTGAAGCAAGTCCCCATCTTGCACAACGTACTCTTTTCCTTCCAGGCGCATTTTGTTGGCCTTGTATGCGGAGTCTAGGGAGCCATGCTCGCAGTAGTCTGCATAGGAGACGACTTCAGCACGGATGAAGCCTTTGGCGATGTCGTTGTGGATCGTTGCGGCGGCCTTAAGGGCGGATGAGCCACGGGCGAGTGGCCAAGCGCGGGTCTCGTTTTCACCCGCAGTGAAAAATGTGACTAATCCGAGGGCGTCATAGATCGCCCGGATCATCCTGTTGGCAGCAGGCTCAGCGAGCCCCATAGATTCAAGGAACTCGGGCTGGTCAGCCGCCTCAAGCTGAGCGATCTCCTCCTCGATCGTAGCGCAAAGCGTGAAGGACTGGGTCCCTTTTTTCAGCAGCCCTTCCATGAGGGCCGACACCTGGGGCGGCGTCACAGCCGCCTCTCCCTCCCCGACATTGAAGGCGACGACACATTGTTTGCCGCTCAAAAACTGGTAGTTCCGGACGATCTTCTGCTCCTCTTCGTCCAGATCCATTCCTCGGATGGGGGTGCCGTCTTGGAGTGGTCCGTGGATTTTTGTAAACAGGGCTTTCTCTAGGTAGTCGGGCGACCCAGGGTTTTTGACTGTCATCGACTTTTGGAGCCGCTCCAGGCGGTTTTCTACGATCGAGAGGTCGGTCAGGACCATTTCGACCTCGACAGCATCGAGGTCTCGCGTCGGGTCGACCGAATCGTGGTAAGGGGCCATCGGTGTGTCGAACACCCTCACGACGTGGAGGAGCAGATCGCACTTTCGGGCGTCGTCAAGGAACCGCTGGCTAAACATTTTGCCACTCGGCTGGACAGCTTCGATGTCGTCTTCAAAGATTACGGTGGCAGGTGTGACTTTCTTGGGTTGGACTTGTGTGACGATCTTGTCGAAACGGGGGTCTGGCACGGGGACTGCAGTGACTGTCCCTTTGGCAAGTCCCTGCCCAGCGGCACGATAGAGAGTGCTTTTTCCAACTTGGGGAAAGCCAATGATTCCTGCTTTCATCGAACCGTTCCCTCAAACGTCACGTCTATGGATCGGGCGCTCCAAATTGTCGGCAACACCCAAAAAGCCAGGGTGCTGACGATGAGAAGGGCGAGTGGCAACACCCACGGGCGTTTCCAACTAGGGCCAGAAGTCACGAGGTCAGAGGATACCTGGCCTTGCAGCATGGCCCTCCCGACAATGTACAATAGAGGAGACGGACAGGTGGCTGAGTGGACGAAAGCGCCCGCCTGCTAAGTGGGTAAGGGAGAAATCTCTTCTCGGGTTCGAATCCCGACCTGTCCGCCAGAAAGAGTTTTGACAGTTTTTCGCCAGATCTTGATAGCCGGCTGTGCCGCCCTCACCATTGGCGCATCTGCCCAATCCTTACAGGACTACGCTAAGTTGCGTAAGTCACATGGTGTGACCAGGGCCGTGGACGCAGCCACCCTTGAGACATTCATAGGGAAGAGGGTTTTTGAGATTCAAGGCAAAGTCATGGGGATCGTTGGTACAACGGATGGGAAACTGCTCCTGATTGAAACCTCGGCTGGAGTCCAGCACTATGTGCAGGCCAAAGAGTCGCCAGAGTGGATGAACCATGGGCAAGTGCAAGCCAGGCTGTTAGTTGAATGTGAAAGACGGGCCGAATCGACCGCGCTCAAAGCTAACCTGATCGCGGCGGCCACCGACAGCGATGTCGTCGCCATAGAATCGCGAAACCCAGCTGTGGCCAAAGCGGCCCCGACAAAACGGATGTCTGGCCCGATCACGTCCAGGCGCGGCGGAAGACCAGCTTCGATGCCGGGCTCTGTGCCGACCTATGTCGCGACCCCTAGGGCTGATAGCCCAGCACTATCTGAGTCGCTGCAAAAGATTTTGCCGTCGTACATTTCGTTTGTCCAAGGTTGGAACAAAAAGCTTACTGATGACGAGGCATCCAGGATTGCTACGTCAATCCTTGGCTACTCTGCCAAATTCGGGGTTGATCCCAGATTGATCGTCGCAGTGATAATCACGGAGAGCGATTTCAACCCGAAGACCCGGAGCCGTGCGGGGGCTATGGGGCTAGGGCAACTTATGCCAGTGAATGTCAGAGAGCTTGGGCTGAGTGACGGCTATGACATTGAGCAAAACCTTTACGGCACAGTCCGACTGGTCAGGGGCCATATCGACAAGTATTCAAAGAAGACTGACGACCAGTTTGAGGCACTTGTACTCGCCCTTGCCGGTTACAACGCTGGTGACGGTGCTGTCAAGAAACATGGCGGGGTCCCTCCGTACCGCGAGACGCAAAACTACGTCAAGAAGGTCATAGCAAGGTACAAGCAGTTGTGCGGCCAGTGATCGGCTGGGATGACTTCGATAAGGTGGACATCAGGGTCGGCACCATAGTCCGGGTCGAAATGTTCCCCGAAGCACGAAAACCTGCATTCAAGCTCTGGGTGGATTTTGGCGACCTGGGGGTTAAGAGTTCTTCTGCCCAGATCACCACACATTACAATCCTGACCAATTGGTTGGGAGACAGGTCGCGGGCGTAGTGAATTTGACCCCAAAAAAAATCGGGCCGTTCTTGAGCGAGTGCCTGGTCACAGGCTTTGCCGACGAGTCAGGAGCGGTCGTTTTGGTGTGCCCAGACTTAGCCGTGCCCAATGGCTCGCGACTGTTCTGACTCCTAATTCCATGGGTTTGGCCCACCTGACTTCTGCCTCCAAGCGTCTCGCCAGCGATGGATTTCGACGACGCCTGTTTCTGGAAGGGGCAGCCTGTCACTTGCGGCGGCCAGGGGTGGAAACGGTCGAGAGGGCAAAGACTGGTACCAATAGGCGACTGACGCAAGTTGGAGCGTGAGGACATTCGCGTGTCCATGTTCGATCGAGGCCCGTAGTGAGGACTGGAACCTGACGGGGTCTTCGATATGGAACCGGTACAAGTGGGTCTTTCCGATCCAACCAAACCGGCCCGAGTCATTGCCCCGCCCTGGGGCACGGGCACATCCGAAATAGGGGTGACAGTAGAGCTCGTCGGGGCACCAGCTCATATTGAAATAGTCCTCTGTGCCTGTCCCATGCAGTGATCCCGGCCAGGGCTCACCGTCGATTAGAAACATATCGTCGCCTTCGCCGTACCACATGGGCCCTGGATTGATGACGTAGTAGTTGAGCCCCACGAAATGACCCTTCCCTTCACACTCGCAGACCAAGTAGTTAAACTTGTCCGACGGATTTTGTGGCTCTGGGCCAAGGACAGCCCATTCGTTCTCTGACCCTCCTTCAGGTACCGTCACTTCCTGGTTGTACCAAGCATGGAAGCGTGGGCAGTCATGGTCAAGTTGGTCGAGTTGCTCGTAGTCGACATAGTAGTAGAATGCATCGATGTCTTCGGGCCCCTGGTTTTCGACAGTTATCCTGGCGCCTTTTCCGAACGGCATCGGCCAATAACAGACGAGCGCGTGTCCGTCTTTTGGCGCGGAGGCAAGTGGAAGCGATACAAAGTTGTACTTGTCCCCCCATCCTTGGCCAAAGAAGTCTCCTAAGGGCGCCTCAACTGACGGGTGGGTTTGCCCGTCCCAATAGCACCGGAGGACAAGGTTCTTCCGCGACATCAGGTCTTTACTGCTCAGCGTGATCCAAATATGGGTGACCTTGCCAGCCCCTGTGAGGTCGGCCATGACGAAGGTCTCGCCACTTTTGAACGTCACTCGGTCGGCGTTACCACCGGACCGGTCGAAACTGCTGACTCTCTTTGTGCGGGCATTGGTCAGGCGCAGGAGGCTATCAAAGGCAGACACGAGGTACCGATGCTACCATCGGGTAGCGTTGGGACGTGGACATAGAAGCTGTTTTAGAGACTTGGCGAGTGAACCATGAGGTCACGATGAGGCTGCTTTCGTGGTGTTCCGACGAGTGTATGGGGGACAAGCCTGGCCAAGGAAAGACCGTGCGAGGAAATTTCACGCACTTGTCTAACGTCCGACGAATGTGGGCAAAGGAGAAGTTGGGGAAAACGGCCGAATCCGTCGTGAAACTTGACCGTCAGACGGCAACGCGGACAGACCTTGTCGAGGGTCTCACCCAAACAAGCAAGCTCATGGAACGTCTGTTTGTGGCTCTACAGGCCAAGCCTGGTCGGTGGACCCTTCCCTTGTTCCTGGCCTATAGCGTCGCCCATGAAGAAAACCACAGGTCCCAGATACTCACAGCGCTCCGGATCAATGGGCACGAACCAGAGCGTTCGGAGATGGAGCTATGGGACTGGCCAAACATTTGTAAAGCCTTACGGTTGTCTTGAATATCTATGATCAAATTTTGCGAGATAGTCTCAAATCCAAAGGCCGTTGTGGAATGCACAATTGTGGCTGAGACGACTTGTCTTTGCCGCAAGGAAGAACGGCGGTGGCGGACAACTCAAACTCTTTAGGGCTCTTACAATCTTCGGCAGTAAAGGAACTGGCCAACATCGGGCTGGGTAACGCCATGACGGCTCTTTCGAACTTGACTGGCCGATATTTCGACATGACGGTGCCCAACATCGACACTGTCAACTTAGACCAAATCCCAGAGCTTATCGACGATCCGATGGGGGTGTCGGTAGGAATCTACATGCCTGTAGAAGGGGATGTCTGCGGACACATGGCGTTCCTTTGGCCCTGGAGCGCGGGGACGTCGATTTGGAAAATGTTGGTCGGATCTGCTCCCGAGACACCTGAAGGGATCGATGAGCTCTATGCTTCCACGACTCTTGAAATCGGAAACATCATCGGATCGAGCTTTCTGAATGCTATCTCGGACATGGCCAGTCTCAAGCTTCATGCGACACCTCCCCTCTTTTCATTGGACCACACGGCGTCGATTTGCTCGAGCGTTGTCGCCGAGGCCCAATTGAGTGAGGTGACCGCTCTTTTTATTGAGACCGAGATATTCGAGATCGAGAACGAGGCGAGCGACGTTCGCGGGTTCTTCCTCTTCATCCCTAACAAAGATGGGCTCGACAGGATTTTTGACAACCTTGGGATCCGGGAGGCTGCCTAAGTGGCATCGCCGCAGATATTGGTTGGAATGGCTGATCTGCAGGTGACAGACAAACCTGCCCTTTTCAATTGTCTCGGCCTAGGAAGCTGTATTGGGCTTGTGGGCTTGGATCGGTCAAGCGGGATTGCCGGCATGGTTCACATCATGCTGCCAGAGGCCTTTAAGGATAAACCAGTCGACAAGCCTGGGAAGTTTGCCGACACAGGCATTGCCGAGCTCTTTGCGAAACTAGAGGCTGCAGGGGCGAACAAAAGTCGGATAGCCTACGCATATGCTGGGGGAGCCCAGGTCTTTAAGTTCGGCTCGTCTGCCGATACTAGAATGGACGTGGGCCTACGGAACATCCGGGCGGTAGAAGAAATATTGGCAGGCTTTGGAATCAAGCCGGTCGCATTTGACGTAGGTGGCTCGTCTGGTCGGACTGTCACTGTCGACACAGTCTCTGGGATCGTTAAGGTCCGGACGGTCGTGTCTGGTGAGAAAGTCTTGTGCAATCTGAAAGAGCTCAGGGCGGTGGCTGCGTAATGCCTACTCCCATCACCATCGAAGACATCATCAAGCGGACTCCAGACTTACCGAGCCTTCCGGCAGCGGCCCTCAAAGTCATGCGAGAAACGGAATCCAGCTCAAGCAACGCCAATTCGATCGCCCAGATTCTAGCCCAAGACCAAGCCCTTTCGGTCCGGGTGCTCAGGCTCGCAAACAGCGCGTACTACGGGCTCGCGAGGAAAGTCGTGAACTTGCAAGAAGCTGTCGTTGTCCTGGGGATGCGGTGTGTACGAAACCTCTGCATGGTCGCGGCGACCTATCCGTGGATGTCGCGGAAGCTAGACGGTTATGTCCTCGGCCCGCGAGAACTTTGGACGCACAGTTTTGGAACAGCCCTCGGTGCCCAACTCTTTGCAAAACTAAGTAAATCATGCGATCCCGACCAAGCATTTACGGCAGGGCTTTTACACGATATTGGAAAGGTCGCTTTGAGCGTCTGGCTGGAGAACCGGACATTTATGGTCGTGCAGTACGCAGAGCAGCACGAAGTCAGTTTTGACCAGGCCGAGAGGGTCGTCTTAGGGTTCGAC
>JAEURO010000001.1:0-3801 GCA_016788345.1 Chthonomonadaceae bacterium | reverse complement strand
ACCTGCCAGAAGAAATTGTGCAAGCCATCCGATGGCACCACGATCCGAACGGCATGGATGGCACCAGCCCGATCGTGGACTGTGTACACCTAGGGCTCTACCTGACCATGGCTATGGGGTTTGGACTGGGAGGCGACGGCATGCACTACAACTTCTGCCAAGAGAGTTTTGCCCGGTTGGGAATTAGTCAGGAAAGGATTGACGAGATTACGGACGAGTTTGTCGTGGGATACGAAGAAAACGAGAAGCTGTTCCAGGAGCTTGCTGCATGAAAAAAAGATTATTAATCGTTGACGACTCGCCGTTCATCCGGAGAATGCTCTCCGATTGGGTCAAAGAAGAGGAAGACATTGAGATCTGTGGTGTTGCGACCAATGGCGAAGAAGCGGTCAAGCTGGTAAATGAGCTGAAGCCTGACTTCATGACCCTTGACGTCGAAATGCCGGTCAAAGACGGATTGTCCGCGCTTGAGCAGATCATGAAGGTCAATCCTCTGCCCATCCTCATGGTGAGCAGTGTGACCGTCAAAGGGGCCGAGCAGACGTTGCGTGCTCTTGAGCTTGGGGCAGTTGATTTTGTTACGAAACCTCAAGGCGGGAACAGTCTCAGATTCATCGAGGCGAAAGAGGACTTATTGGCCAAACTTCGCGCTGTAAAAGACGCGAAGTTTGGCTCAAAACCGACTGCAAGAGTTGTCCGCTCGGTTCCTAGAGGGACATGTGACAAGGTTGTTTTGATCGCGTCGTCGACAGGAGGGCCAAGGGCCGTCATGTCTTTGTTCCAAGCGCTTCCAGAATCGTTCCCAGCACCGATCCTCGTAGTCCAACACATGCCTGTGGGATTCACGACGTCTTTTGCAAAACGGCTCAACGAGCTATCAGCGATTCCGACCCGCGAGGCAGTCCAAGGTGACAAGATTGAGCCGGGCCAAGCCCTGCTCGCTCCAGGAGGGTTCCACCTTGTTTGCGAGCCGAATGGAACGGTCTCGTTGAATGAAAAGCCCTCGATCCATGGCGTCAGGCCTGCCGCAGACTACATGTTCCAGTCTGGAGCCAAGTGCTTTGGATCGAAGTGTTTAGGTGTTGTCTTAACGGGCATGGGTCGCGACGGGGCCCAGGGTGCCGTCGAGATCCGTCAGATGGGCGGTGTCGTCCTCGGCGAGTCTGAAGCCACCTGTGTTGTCTATGGAATGCCCAAAGCGGCCAAAGATGCCGGCGGCATAGATGCAGAGTTTCCGCTCGACGAAATCGCCCAGGCTATCGTGGCCAATCTGAGTGGGAGGTTAAAACATGCTTCCTAGTCAAAGCGAGTGGGATTCCTTGTACTCCTACGTTTACAAGGCTTCGGGCTTAGACCTGAGCAAGTACAAGCCGGGTCAGATGCAGAGACGGATTGTTACAATGGCGGAGCACCGTCAACTGCCCACGTTGACTGAGTTTCAGAAATGGCTGACCTCTAACCAGGACAACATGGGCTGGTTCATTGACAAGCTGTCGATCAATGTTTCGGAAATGTTCCGCAACCCAGAGAAGTGGGTCGAGCTACGAGACAAGGTTCTTCCCGGACTCCTTTCCAACAAGAAGTCGCTCTCCTGCTGGAGCGCAGGATGCAGCTATGGCGCGGAAGCGCACAGCCTTGCCATGCTCCTGGACAGCTGCTATCCCGGCCCGCACAAGATTGTCGGTACCGACATTGATGACGCCGCCCTGGCCCAGGCCAAAAGCGGCAAATATTCGGACGCGGACGTCCGGTGCGTGCCTTCAGAATACAAGTCCAAGTACCTCACTAAGGTCGACGGCGGGTGGCAGGCAGATCCCAACCTGACCGCCAAGATCACGTTCAAAAAGCAGGACTTGCTTGCAGAACGCTTCGGTTCCAATTTTGACTTGATCCTCTGCCGGAACGTCGTCATCTACTTTACAGACGAGGCCAAGGACGGGCTTTATCAAAAGTTCTTTGACGCGCTTGCCCTGGGCGGGATCCTCCTTGTAGGTGGCACCGAACGCATCCTGGGGTCCGAGCAGATCGGATTCATTTCTGAGACACCCTTTTTCTACACAAAACCGAACACACGAGAGAACACATGGCGAAACGCATCCTAATCACCGACGACGCCCTCTTTATGAGGGTCACACTCAAGAACATCTTGACCCAGAATGGGTTCGAGGTTTGTGGCGAAGCCCAGAACGGTGCCGAAGCCGTCAAGCTTTATCAAGAGCTCAAACCGGACCTCGTCACGATGGACATCACTATGCCAGAAATGGACGGTATCCAGGCTCTGAAGGAGATCAGGAAGTCGGATCCTAACGCTAACGTGGTCATGTGCACAGCAATGGGGCAGAAAAACATGGTTGTTGAAGCCATACAATCCGGAGCGAAGGACTTTATCGTCAAACCCTTCCAGCCTGAGCGAGTGGTCGACGCTCTCACAAAGCTCCTGGCTGCATAAGGCAAGGCGCACGAAACAATGAAAGTTGAGTACGTGATGCCGTTCGTGCAAGCCAGCATGAACGTAATGGGGCAAGTTCTACGCCAGGTGCCTGAGCGGGGGCAACTATCGGCGCGCCCACAGGTATTCACCTCCCAACAACTCAGTATTGTGTGCGGCATTGTGGGTGATGTGCAAGGACAGGTCATTTTTGGCATGTCTCTCGCCAGCGCGGACAAAGTCGCAAGCACGATGTTGGGACAAACGATTGTCTCGTTCGACCAATTGGCAGCTTCGGCCATAGCCGAGCTGGGCAACATGATCAGCGGAAACGCCATGACGCTGCTCTCCCAGCAAGGGTTCAAGTGTGACATCACCCCCCCAACCATTATCAAAGGGACAAACGTGAAGCTGTCCACGCACGACATTCCGGCCCTGGTCATCCCGATGACGAGTCCCGACATCGGAGTGCTGGAAATCACAGTCAGCCTGAAAGAAAGCCGAAAAGCTGCCGCCTAACGAGGCCCTTGGCCACAGCCGAAAATCCAAGTATGCAGACTCTAGACCTGCAATCGTCTGTGGCCAAATATCCGTTTTGGTACCACAAAATTGACCTCCCGGGAGGTGTGACCACCCCGGGCTGGGCACCGCTTTCAGCGGCGTCATACAATATTCCTGAAGACCTTTCGGGCAAGCGGGTGCTTGACGTTGGGGCGTGGGACGGCTACTGGACCTTCGAAGCCCTCAAGCGAGGGGCAAGTGAGGTGGTGGCCATCGATGACTTCAGTGACTACTTGGGATCTCTCGAGAAGTCTGACCGCCGCGCCTGGGAGACGTTCGACCTTTGCCGTGAAGCCTTAGGTTACAGCGAGGAACAGTGCAAGCGGTTCGACATGTCGGTTTATCACGCTACCGAAGACAAGCTGGGCAGGTTCGATGTGGTTTTCTTTTTTGGAACACTCTATCACTTGAGGTACCCACTTTTGGCCCTTGACGTGCTGAGCTCAATCTGCGACAGCGAGATCTTCGTTGAAACGGCCATTCTCGACGACTTTAGCCCTTATCAAGGTGGCATTGGCCACGGATATCCCGGTGCCCAGCCAGTGATGGAGTTCTATCCAAGCACTGAGTACGGTAACAACGATTCAAACTGGTGGGCGCCTTCGCTCAGCTGCCTTGGGTTGATGACCTTTTCAGCCGGCTTTGACGACGTCCGTGTGTGGAAGCTGGTGGACCAGCCGGCTGAACTTGCCTTTTGCCGTGGATTCGCCCATGGCCGCAAGTCGTCCTAGAAGCATTCGCCAGCTATTCGTAATTTGAGCAGCCCAGCCTCGATTGAGAGGCTGGGCTGCTCAGTCTCTAAGCACTGGTTT
>JAEURO010000019.1 GCA_016788345.1 Chthonomonadaceae bacterium | reverse complement strand
AGAGGTCGAATCGACAGTGCCGCCATCTCCCACAGGCGAGACCCGGGCATGAATCCGCGTCATTTCCCAAAGGTCGATATGGGATTGAGCATCCACGAGCTTTCCAAACACGAGAGTCCCTCGGGATGGGCCAGACAGGTCTGTCCGTCGAATTGGCCTGGCGCTCAGCATCATGAGCTTGTTCTTCACCTTGAGCAGACCGCTACGCCCAGCGGATCCAATGAGTCCTTGCCAATGAGGGTCGATGGCTTCGAGGGCCAATCGAAGGTCGTTTGAAGTGGGGTTTTGGGGGTCTCTTGAGGATCCGACGGATTTTCCGTAGAATACGGAGCCCTTTGTGTCGAAAAATGTGACCAGGTTCAATTTCAAGTTCAGGACAGACAGGTTGGAGGCAATGAACTCTGAGTTCTTATCTTTCATAAACTGGTAAGCGTCGTTCCAGTCCGACCAATCCACCGACAATCCATGGACTGTGGCGACCATATGGCGCAAGCTCCCTTGCACCTGCTGCATCGACCGGTTGGCATGGGAACGCTCAAGGTCTTCGAAGCTCTTGACGATTGAACCGTTTCCAATCACCCAGACCGAACAAATGGTCACGGACAGAACAAGAGCTAGGCTCCAAATAACTTTGGTTCGTAGATTCATGTCCAGTCCAAGGCCCCAAAAAGATGCCAGTTGACTAGTTTTTCCGCCTTGGTCGAGTTTATTTGAGGTGTAAATTTACTAGGTCAGCCTGGCTGAAGTTGTTGGCTTTGGCGACCAATGATTTCAGAGATGCCTCAGTCATCAAGCCGTTTTGAGTGGCCAGAAGTTCATGAAACGACCACATACGCACTCGTGGCTTCACGAGTGTTTGACCACTTTTTGGATGGAAAGCGGAGGCATAACGATCAGATCTGGGCAGATGACTCGAAGTGGAAACTAGGTTTCTATTTTGGAGCAGGTGACTCAAGGTTATGGGTGCCTGTCCGTAGAAACCGAGACAACAAGCGAAAAAGCGAGCTTGTCGTCAATTTTGGGCACCCTTTGGGCAAGAGAGCGTTTCGGATCCTTTGTTTGGCCTACTCCATAGGGTTTCTGGCAGTAGGGATGATTATTGCGGCCATGTTTGGCGCAAGATGGTGACCTGGTGTGTCCCGGGTCAGGTTCAAAAGTAGGGCACAATTTCGACGTGTCACCATTACCAAAGTTTGTCGAGGTCAAGGCTGTGTACTTTGACCTCGACGACACTTTGTGCACGTACTGGGATGCTGCAAAGGCCGGATTAAGGGCCGCCATTGAAGCCGTGCCCGTCTCGGGCCTCACGACCGAGACCTTTTTGGCGGAATGGGCCGTCCAGTTCCGCCGCTTTGCCCATGAGCTTAAAACGAGCCATTGGTATGAGATCTATCTGACTCAAGGCGGCGTGACAAGAGTCCAGCTCATCAATGAGACCCTTCAGAGCCTTGGCATCAACGATCCCGAGTTAGCCTGGAGGATTGGAGACGAATATGGGAGGCAAAGGGACGAAAGGCTTGTCCTGTTCGAAGACGCAAAAGTCGTGTTGCGCGCGCTACATGGACATCTGCCCTTGGGGCTGATCACAAATGGTCCGGCAGATGTTCAACGCCAGGAGATCGAAACTCTCCAAATCGAAGGCTTTTTCGACCACGTACTCATAGAAGGCGAGCTCGGCGTGGGCAAGCCCCACCCTCTGGTCATGCGGAGGGCAGAGGAGTCGGCCGGGTGCTCTGGACGTGACATTTTGTTCGTAGGGAACAGCTACCACCACGATATTGTTCCGGCCGCCGAGGTTGGGTGGCGAACGGCGTGGATCCGACGACCGTCCGATGTAGCACCAAGCAGCCAAACTGGCAAGCCGGAAGCAAAGCCCGATCATGGTCCGGATCCTGATATGACGGTGGCTGATTTGCGCGAAATCCTGTCGGAGCTGACGATCACCGTGCCCAGCTAATCGGCTGCGTGATCGAGGATGCCTTCGGCGACATAAATCGTAGCGTTACACCTGATGGCCAAAGCGATCGCGTCGGATGGCCGGCTATCGATCTCAACTTCTTCTCCGTCGATGTCAATGTAGATCTTGGCATAGTAAGTGTGGCCCCAAAGGTCGTCAATGACAACTCGGTCTATATCGGCTTCAAACCGGTCGAGCATGACTTTCATCAGATCGTGGGTTAGAGGGCGGTCTGGCTTTTGGCCATCTAGCGCCAACATGATAGAGGAGGCTTCAAACGGCCCTATCACGATGGGCAGTTTCCTTTCGCCATCGCTTAGAAGGACAAACCTTTGAATGTTTTCTGTCGAGTCAGTCATGAAAACGGCCTCGACCTGCACCTCCACAGGATCGCCGTAGTCGCCAGGATGGTCCTCCATGGGAACTGGCTCTTTATAAGGGAAGAAATCCGGCGGTTTCGAAAATTCACTCCACTCTTCCGGCTGGTCTTCCATGTCTATCAAGATACCTTGTCTGAAATCTGGCGGACTTATCGAGCGGTGGGCGCGGCTTCCATGGCCTCTCTCGATGGTTCACGCTCAAGGTACTCGGACAGGGAAAGGCATGAAGTTTTGCTTGGATCCTCGAACAGGTCCAGTGTCTGGGCCAAGGCCCATGCGGTGTCAATGCTGGTGACACAGGCCACCCCAGTTTCGATGCAGGCCCTCCTGATTCTTCCTGCGTCTACGGTCGCCGAGGCCGCTGGCCCAGGAGTGTTGATCATCAGGCTGACTCTTCCTTCGAAAAGGCGCTCCAATAGGTTCGGCGAGCCTTCTTTGATTTTGTTCAGCCGCTCTGCGGTGATCCCTGCCGCTGAGAGCACGTCGTGCGTTCCTCCTGTTGCCGCCAGACTGTATCCCCTGTTTGAAAACTCTCTCGCGACTCTTACAGCGGCGGGTTTGTCTCCGTCGGCCACACTGATGATCACCTGGCCCTTTGATTTGAACGTCACCCCGCTGGCCACGAGCGCTTTATAGAGGGCGGCTTCGAATTGAAAGTCAAGGCCAAGGACTTCGCCTGTGGATTTCATTTCTGGTCCAAGAGAGGGCTCGACCTTTGACAACTTTTGAAAACTGAACACTGGGGCTTTGACCGCAAAGAGTGGCGATTGATTGACTGTCCCCCGCGCATATTCGGTCGCATCGATGGCCCTGCCCCCTTTGCCTTCCCGGCACCACAGCCCCGTGCCATATCCCATCTCCGAAAGGGAATGTCCCATCAGGGCGGCAGTCGCCAACTTCACCATCGGGACACCGGTTACTTTGCTCAAGTAAGGCACTGTCCTGCTTGCGCGGGGATTGACTTCGATCACGGAGACTTTATCGTTTTGCACGACAAATTGAATGTTCATGAGCCCCTTCACGCTAAGTTCTTTAGCGATAGACACGCCGATGCTTACGATCTCGCCCTCGACGATCCTGTTAAGTCCAACTGGAGGATAGACAGCGATTGAGTCTCCGCTATGGACGCCAGCCCTTTCAATATGCTCCATGATTCCAGGGACTAATGCGGTCTCCCCATCAGCGACCACGTCGATCTCTACCTCTGAACCTTCGAGATACTTGTCGACAAGCACGGGTTGGCCAGGATTTGCGGCTTCTGCCTCTGAATAGTAGCTCTTAAGAGACTGCGCGTCGAAGACGATGTCCATGGCCCGGCCCCCAAGCACAAAACTCGGCCGGACCAATACGGGATAGCCAACTTTCTCCGCCGCCTCGTAGGCGTCTTCATAGCTTCTTACAGCACTGCCAGCGGGCCTCGCAAGTCCCAACCTTCCTAGCAAGGCGTCAAACTTCCCACGGTCTTCTGTCTCGGTGATGGCCCGGGGGCTTGTGCCCAAAATGGGTACACCTAATTCTTCCAACTGGTGGGCCAGATTGATCCCGGTCTGCCCGCCAAACTGCACGACCACGCCTTCGGCTTTCTCATGTCGAAAAATGTCGAACACCGATTCCAGGGTCAAAGGCTCAAAGTAAAGCGCGTCCGCAGTGTCGAAGTCCGTGCTGACCGTCTCGGGATTGTTGTTTATGATAACAGCCCGGTGGCCCAATTGTCGAAGTGCCCAAACGCAATGGACACACGAGTAATCGAACTCGATCCCCTGGCCAATACGGATCGGGCCAGACCCAAGGACGATGACGGTGGAACCCATGGACTGGCACTAGTTTAGCCGGGTCGAACGGTCGCCATGAGCCATATCGGAAGTTTGGCCAGAGGTAGAATCACACTCCGCCAATGAACGTCCCAAGCGATCTCAAATACACCAATTCCCACGAGTGGGTGCGTGTCGATGGAGACACCGTGACCATCGGGATCACAGACCATGCGCAGTCGGAGCTAGGCGACATCGTTTTCGTTGAATTGCCCAACCAAGGAAGGATCCTCCAACCAGAAGAGACTTTTGGTTCGGTCGAGAGCGTCAAGACCGTGTCCGACATCTACGCTCCCGTGCCAGGAGAAGTCGTCGAAATCAATAAAGCGCTTGGAGCCCAAAGTGAGCTTCTTAACTCGGATCCTTATGGGCAAGGATGGCTGGTCAAAGTTCGAGTTTCGGATGCGTCTGCGCTCGACAGCTTGCTCGACGCGGACGGCTACAAAGCGATATTAGACTGAAATGCCGTACATCCCCCATACCGCCGAAGACGTAGAGAACATGTTGGCGACCATTGGGGTCGGAAGTATCGACGAGCTTTTCTCAGAAATTCCGACTGGACTCAAAATTCAAGGAGACATGGACGTGCCGTCCGCGTTGGACGAGCACAGCCTGATGAAACACCTCAGGAGCCTGGCTGCAAAGAATGTCGACTTATCGCAAACGGTCTGTTTTCTTGGTGCAGGAATTTATGACCGCTACATCCCCGCGAGCGTCGGGGCAGTCATTTCTCGCGGAGAATTCCTGACTGCGTACACTCCTTATCAACCAGAGCTCTCGCAGGGATACCTGCAGACGATTTATGAGTTCCAAACAATGGTCGCCGAGCTGTATGGCATGGAGATTTCCAACGCTTCTATGTACGACGGAGCGACCGGAATTGCTGAGTCGGCCCTCATGGCCGCCTCGATCGCAGGTCGAAAGCGGGTCTTCGTCAGTGAAGGCCTGCATCCACATTACCGTTCAGTACTGGACACATATTGCTGGGCAATCGGTGTTGAAGTTCAACCCATCGCGCTGAAAGATGGCGCGACTACCGACTACTCACAAGTCGATGACTCGGCCGCATGCGTGATTGTTCAACAGCCTAACTTTTTTGGAGTTATTGAAAATTTGACTTTGGCCAGAGATGCGGCCCGAAAGTCAGGTGCGCTTTTCGCTGTGAGTGCCGACCCGACAGCCTGCGGGGTCCTCCGGCCACCGGGAGAGTTTGATGCCGATATGGTTACAGGCGAGGGCCAACCCCTTGGAATAGCCATGGGCTATGGCGGACCCCTGTTAGGGCTCTTTACATGCAAGAAAGAGTACATCCGCTCAATTCCAGGCAGGATCGTGGGTCGGACTCAGGACAAGGATGGGAACAAAGGCTATACCATGACCCTTCGGACTCGAGAACAGGATATACGGCGCGAAAAAGCGACGTCCAACATCTGTACCAATGAGGCTCTTATGGCCCTGGCCGCGACGGTCTACATGTCGGCCGTGGGTAAGTCTGGAATCCGTTCGGTCGCAGAGTCCACCGTTCGAAACACGCAGTACGCGATGTCGGCCCTGACTCAATCTCGTGCAAAGCTCAAATTCGACAAGAAAGTTTTTGGCGAATTCGTCCTCCAATTGCCTGTGTCGGCTAAAACGGTGGTCGACCGCTTGCTCG
The DNA here is from genome assembly GCA_016788345.1 of Chthonomonadaceae bacterium. GTDB lineage: Bacteria > Armatimonadota > Fimbriimonadia > Fimbriimonadales > Fimbriimonadaceae > JAEURO01. The sequence continues at coordinate 15,694 of JAEURO010000019.1, read as the reverse complement.
AACAAGGCATTTTGGCTGGCCTTCCTCTCGGAGAATATTGGAGCGATATGCAGGACTGCCTTTTGGTCGCTGTGACCGAGATAAGAACAAAGGAAGAAATCGACAGATTCGCAGCTGAGCTTAGCCGGGCGATCAAGTGAACCGAATTGAATACTTCGGGAAGTGCTTGGATCGAAGCGACCTGAGTGACGACCCAATTCAAATGACCGCCGATTGGATCGAGCAAGGCCGATTTGGCGGAATTGCCGAGCCCGAGGCCATGTGCCTGTCGACCGTCGACGGGGCAGGCCAGCCTTCATCTAGGATGGTGCTCATGCGCGGGCTAAGCCAGCGAGGATTAGTTTTCTACACAAATTACAACAGCTTGAAGGCTCACGAAATACGTGAAAATCCGCAGGTGGCATGCCACTTTTTCTGGCCACAATTGCACCGGCAAATCCGGATTAGAGGGGTCGCGAGTCTTTTGACCGGACAAGAATCCGACGCATACTTCGCGTCCCGGCCGCGTACTAGCCAACTCTCCGCGCATGCCAGTCAGCAGAGCGAGGTCATCGTTGACAGGGATTTCCTGGAAACCCGGATGCGCCAGGTCGAGAACCGTTATCCCGATGAAGTTCCGCGACCGCAGAACTGGGGCGGTTTCCTGGTGGCACCCTCCGAATTTGAGTTTTGGCAGGGTCGCCCCAGCCGACTGCACGACCGGTTTCGCTATCGAATGGAAGAGGGTGTCTGGCTGATAGAGCGATTAGCCCCGTGACCTAGTTACTTATGCGGATTTGAACGTCAAATAGAATATGAATAACTTTGTGGCAGAAGTTCTGGCCTGTTTATTATCATGTTCAGTCACGGTTCAAACTATGAAAGAAGACAAATCCGTAACGGCAAAGGTGCAGTCATGGGTCACACGGATCACAGAATCGACACTCCCGGTCGACATTTCATGGGTGTCCACGCCCAGCTTTACGTCAAAGTCTGGCAGCCACTGGTATTCCGTCCATTACCGAGAGTTTCCGATGGCGGTCCGTCCACCAGACCCCATGAATCCCAGAAACCTTGTAGTTGAGTCTAAGTCGAAGACTCTCCATTTTGGAACTCGGCAAGAGTTGGACAAACTTGCGCGAGACATGTTCCGTCCGGTTCGGCGAGAAGATCTGACCGACTTTGCGCTCGATTGGCTCAGGGTGAGTTCGGTCTTTAGCCAAGATGGATTCTTCGAGTTTCAGTTCAAGAAATTCAATATTAAGGTTAAGGACGCTGGCCGCGCATGTCAAGTCGACGCAGAGTCCCCTGTCGTCGAAAAGGCGGGAGACACGGGGAAACTTCGGTGCACACTAAGTTTCAATTTGACTGATGAGGGCTACGTACTTGTGTCAGTCAAGGACGATGACACTGTCGTGCCAGGAATTCGCCCAATTTGCCAAGCCACCCTCTTGCTAGATCAAAATCCCAAGGTCAGAAAGATTGCCGAGCGAGACTTGCTTGTCATGGGCCGGGCCGCCCTCGTCTATCTGGAGGAACAGCGCACTCATGCAACTGGTGACTTACGGAAAGAAATCGAACGGGTCATCAAAAAAGTCAGGCGCGGGGAACGGCTCTAGGTCTACTCGGATACCTTCCGGTTGCGTAGACGGTCGATGGAGACCGCCGAAACAATGATGAGCCCGGTAGTGATTTCTTGGATCCAATTGGTCAGGCCCAGTTGGGTTGACCCAGACTTGATTGTGGTCATGACGAGGGCGCCAAGGAGAGACCCAGCGATCGAACCTTGACCCCCCGAAAGTGAAGCCCCTCCAATCACTACCGCTGCGATCACATCGAGTTCAAGTCCGGCCGCCACCGTCGGATCGCCCACCGTAAGTCGCGAGAATTGAAGTAGGCCTGCCAGCCCGGTGAACAACCCGCAAACAACAAAGACCATCACGAGTTCACGTCTGACCGGGAGGCCGCAAAGGAAAGCGGCCTCTTCATTGGCTCCCGCCGCGATGACGTTGCGTCCGAAGACCGTCCGGCGCAACACGATGGCCGCAACCACTGCAGCCAGCAGGAGCATCCAGACCCCAGGTGCGAACACCATCCACTTCAAGGAGATGTCAAGGCGAGCTAGGATGGATTTGAGCCACTCGGGGCAGTGGTCGACATCGACTTTCTGTTCGTTGGCAATGCCTTTAGCTATGCCTCTGATAAGGAGAAGTGAACCAAGTGTCGCAATGAACGGGCTCACACGGAACCCAGTGACGATCAGTCCATTCACCAGACCGCACAAGCACCCGGCCAAGACTCCAAGAAGGCCCGCTGTCACGCCATCAAGGTGTTCGATCTGGATCAAATGTGCTGTAACGACGGTCACGAACGCAACGACCGAACCGACCGACAAGTCGATCGCTCCTCTGATGATGACGAATGTCATCCCAATTGAAGCAAACCCGACAATTGCTGTCTGTCGGGCGATCGTTTCTAGGTTTTCGGGCTGCCAAAACTTTCCACCAGGAACAGTCAATCCGAATAGAACATAGAGAACGACCCACGCTCCTGCCAATACGGCGCACGTGGCGGCGGACGGGTTCGCCCGCCGGATGTGTCGTTCGCCAGGCATGTCTCAGATTTTGGGGGGATGGAGGACCTTGTCGATGTCCGGTTGAGACATGTTTTCCTTGTTCACCAAGGTTGCCCCGGTATCGAGCCTGGACTCAACCTTTTCACCTTTGATCGCTTTCACCATCGATTCGACGGAAAGCTTGCCCATCTTGTAGGGGTTTTGAACGACAAGGCCGTTGATCTCGCCCGCCCCCAGGGCTGCCACCAACTTCTCTGAAGCGTCGAAACCATAGAACGCGACTTTTCCGGCAAGCTTTAAGTCTTGGAGGACCTTAAGCATGCCAGCAGTGGAAGATTCATTTGGACAGAAAATGCCTTGGACACTGTCCCTGAAGCGGTTCATTAGGTTCTCTGATGCCGACATTGCCGTGTCCACCGTTGCTCCTGCATATTGGTTGTCGCTTACGATCTCCAGTCCCGCAGCCTTGGCTGCCTCCAGGAATCCTTCCTCTCGCTGGTTGGTGCTCGCTGAGCCCTCGATGTACCGCAAAACAATCACCTTGCCGCCTTTGCCTAGCGACTTGGCCATCGCTTCGGCAGCTATCATGCCACCCTTCTTATTGTCGGTGGCGACAAAGCTGACCGTACCGGTGAAGTCCGCCAAACCTGAATCGAAGACCAGAACCGGAATCTTCTCTTTCAGGGCTTCGTCGACAGGGTTCCGAAGCGCCTTGTCATCAAGCGGCGCAACGCAAATGCCGCTGACCTTCTGTGTGACAAAGTCTTCGATGACTTTGATCTGCTGCTCGCGATCATTTTCATTGAGCGGACCTTTCCAAATCAGGTTCACACCCAACTCTTTAGCCGCATCGTCTGCTCCAGCGTGTACGGTCTTCCAGAACTCGTGGGCAGTACCCTTGGGAACCATCGCGATTGTCAGCTTGTCCTTTTGGGCGTCTGAGTCCGTCGTCGTCGTGGAGCCGGTCGTTCCGTCGGTCGCGCTCGGTGTCGTGCACCCAATCGCCAGAATCGAAAGCCCACAAAAAAGGGCAAGGGTCATTTTCACACTGAAGTTTTACCTCTCCAGGGTCACCCTTCGCGAGGGTTCTCCATGAGGAACATCGACAAGAACGCCCCCTCCGGAAAACTCTGGAGGGGGCGCTTTAGCGATTGGTCAGCCTGTGACGACCATGAGAGCCGAGTCGAACTCGACACATGGGAATGAGACCGCTTGAAACCCGGTTGCGCGGATTTCAATCTCGCCCTTCATGGCGCCGCCTACATCCACATAGTCGCTCAATGTACCGGCTGCAGTGCCCTGAGAGTCCCAAGGAAGGGTGCCGATCGCCTGGTTGACGACGTTAGTGTCAACAAAGAGGCCCGATGTCTTGTTCCGGATTCTGAGTGTGATGTCCTGACTTCCACCAGTCTTTGCAGCGACCCTCGTGTTGAGGCTGACTGCAGTCGGTGCCGTGATTGTCGTCACATAACTCAAGTCAACAATCGCATAAGGAGCGTTTGCATTCGGGACAAAAAACTTGCAGATTTTTCGCAAGTTTCCGTCGTTTGCCGACCAACTGGCCAGGTTTCCACCGCTTCCATTCGTGCCGCGAACGATGGTTTCTGCTGTTGGCGACAAGGTTTCCCTTGGGCCCTCGTTGGCGAGGGCGCCACCGGTCACCCGGTTGCTATGGGCTTCAAACCTTGTCGTACCATTAGGGTTGTTCCCCGTGCTGTTGGACGTGTCTGCCCAAGCAGGGAAGAACCAGCCGTCAGAGTAGGCCAAGCCCATATAGTCGCCGAACTCGACACCCGCGCTGTTGCTTGTCGAAGCCCCGCCGCTCACTTTTGCGTTTGGCAGGAATGTGGGAGAAGCTCCTTGAGGGGTCGCCACAGTGGCCCAAAGTTCAGCCGCCCTGTTAGTCGCAGAATTCCGGCAGTCGTGCCAGCAAATGGCGATGTTTCCGCTCTTGGGGTTCGTTGCGATCTTGGGCAAGAACTGAGAACGGGTCGTCGAATCATCGTTGACACGGATGAAGTTGCTCCATGTGGTCCCGTTGTTGTCGGACCAACGAAGCCTGATTTCTGTGTCGTTGTTCTCGTTGACGGTCTCATCGGTATAGACGCAGTAGAGCCGGCCAAAGTGGGGGCTGGTAGGACAGGCGTCGTACGCCAATCCTGTTTCGGCATCGATCGAACGAGAGTTTTGAGGAGTGATGAAGTCGAAGCCGCCAACATTGGTGGTCGTTACGGCTATTTGTGACCCAAATGGCTGGGCGCCGAACCCGTCAGGGTCAATGTTGCACATGATCGTGTCGGGGCCTTGGCCGGAGCCTGACCGGCCGCTTGCGAGGACGACCGCGCCACTTGGAGCGATGGCAACGTCTCCAAAACTATATCCCGAGGAGCCCGGAATGGATTGGAGGGCCGCAAACGCACCGATTGTCCCTAGACCAGTGACTGGTGCGCCTCGGGCGACCATCGCACCGCTTTGGTTCCAAACAACGTAGACAGCGACCGGTGCCGTTGGCTGCGACGTGTTTGCAGAGACGACCGTCGGTTGGTCGACGCTACCGCTAAAGCTGGCAAGCTGAGTGAACGTCGCACCCGCGTCGGTACTGACCAAGGTTACAATGGCACTGACAGCGCTGTTGATGTACGTGAGATACAGATTGCCAAAACTGTCCCAGGTCAAGCTCGGGTCGCAACAGGCCGCTGCGCCTTGGCCAGCGTCGCCGTCAGCCAGAGTCTTGTCGCTCGGGTCCGGATACGTCCAGGTCAATCCACCATCGGTCGAACGGGCGCAGAAAAGGCCGGTCGTGCTGGTGTTACTTGAAATGAAGACCTGGTTTTTGTTGTTCGGATTGATGGCGATAGCACATTCGTTGTCGTCGTTTGTCTTGATCGACGTGTTCTTTTCCGAAAGGCCTTGGACTTGAGCGAAAGCGATGACCGAACTCAGCGCCATGACACCGAGGGCTATGAGTTTAGTCGGTTTCACCGAGCTCCTCGCTTCGCGGCCCAAACGCCTCGATTGGCTTCTTTAGCTTCGATTTCAGCTTTTTTGAGGCAGCCACATTTGTAGTCAAAACCAGGCTGACGGACTGCCAGACCAGCCCGTACGAGAGTTTCTCCAGCGTCTTTCCGGCCGAACTTCTCTTCGTAAAGTGTGAGGAGCCTACCGACCATTTCCCCGGATTCGTTGCGGTAGTCGAATCTGAATTGGACGCGCTTGCCCTTGATAAGGTCAGAAACGACCTTTGTGCCTTGCTTGAGCAGTTGCGGGTCTTTTGGTAGGTCGAGTCCGACTAGGCGAATGGTGTACTTGCCTTCACCATAATCGAGAACATTGAGGACTGGCGACTTGATGTCAGTGACAGTGCCATAGAGCGAATCACCGGCATTGGCCCCCAAAGAGAGAGCGAGGATGCTGGCAAAGGCGACATGCCTGCCAAACTTAATGAACCAAGAGTTAGACATAGGGTTTGCCCGGTTAAGCAATTTACCGCATGAACCACGCCTGTGTGGCTCGCTTGTATGGAAACCTGGCAATACTTGCAGAAACAACTGCCACGACCTCGAAAATGGCAACAGCTCGTCAAAGGCTTATTGTTCAAAACGCGTACAGGTCCCACTGGACATTATCGATGTCCATGCACCACAAATATGCCGACGTCGGCCCAGTCTCGAAAAACGACAATTTCACCTTCATCTGGTTTTGGGCTGACACGAATCTGTTCACAGGCTGAGCTGCAGGGAACTCAATATTGTTCCAGCCTGGCTGCATCGGTGTCTCAAGTCGCACAGTGTCGTATTTTAAATTAACGTAGTCGAACAACTCGAGTCTCTGCAAGAACTGTCCGTTCGAATTGCTGACACGCTGTTTGGTCCTTACGATGATCTGGCTGGGAAACGGAAACTCGGTTTCCCCTTTGACTTCGACCGCAACTGGAGGGTTCGAGATGTTGGGAGTGACGAACCGACAAACGACAAGCGAGTCGCCATCTGGGCCCCGGAGGCTCTGAAGATCACCGCTAGAGCGGCGGCCGGACTTGATCACATAGTCTGCGGGAATGACCGTTTCGAGGAACCCTCCGCCCCCTCCGCCACCCTGCTTAACGTAGTAGGCCGCATTGGTGTCGACCGTGACAAGTGCCCCAAGTCCGAAGCCATTCCCAGGATTGACACCCACACTTGAGTTGTTGGTATTTGACCCTAAAACATCGGGGCTAGGATTGCTCAGGATATAGGTCTGCCCGTTCGGATCAAAGTCCAGAATCGGTGCCATGCCGAACCAGAGCCTTCCGGGTGGCACATTGAGGTTGAGTGTGAGTTTGACACGAAATCTAATGTTTGTAAGCTGCGTCACAGAGCCGGTTTGAGGTGCAACGATTATCGTGGCTACTGCCCTTTCGCTCAAACTCGTCCCGGACAAGGAGGCGTCCGAAGGGCTTTGCCATACACTGACTCGCCAACCTTGAATATTGGCCAAGTTGATGGAGGGGTTACTGACTTCAAACGCAGCTCCGACTTCCGTGATCGCTGTTCCATTTGATTGAAAGTCGTCAACAACAGTACTGTTAAACGCCTGAAATGCCGGTTCAAAAATCTGAATGACTGCAAATCCAGAGGTTGCAGTCAACGCACTGACAGGATCGATTTGGTTCATCGGAACCTGTCCAAACGAAAGGCGCACGGCGAGGCTGGCTCCGATAAGACTAAACAACTTCACGTACATATGTGCACACTACCCTTGGATGCAGGCTTTGTCGATTGGGTTTGCCCTCGGTCGAAGTCCCGCAAAGCAATGTCTGGTATAGTCACTTGGTCGTGATGACGATGGTTTTGGTTCCCGTCGCCATGATGCTGGGGGCACAGCAAGCTAGCCTGGACGTTCGCACGTCCGGGCCCGACTTGTTGGTCAACGGAACGAGGATCCACACCTTCGGAGCCCCATTGGGTGGCGAATCGCCTTCTCAATTGGCGGAGCGCTCAGCGCTTGTTCTGAAAGGTTTCGACGGAAAAGTCCAATTTACAAAGAAAGCCCAAAAGCAAAACTGCCTCGTTCTGATGGGCTCAAGAACGGTCATGGTTGTCACACCAGCCGAAGCAAAGACCAGAAACGTGTCCGTGGCAACACTTGCTGCAACGGTCACTCAGCGGCTAATCAATGCATCCAAGCTTCCGGCGATAGCAATTGGGTCATCTAGGATCGAGCTACCTGAATCAGGTTCGACAAGCCTGGCCCTGACAGGCTGGGCGACCCGAAAAGCTGTCATTGAAACTCAGAAACCAGGAATAGTCGAGATTCAGAGAACAGAAGGGGCAATATCTTTGACCGGCAAGAGCCCGGGCGAGACTATCCTTACGATCAAGTTTGCAAACAATTGTGTTGAGATTCCTGTCAGTGTCATGCCCTATGCGTTCAAAAAAGGCGAAAACCTTTCGGCGCTCGTCATGGGCAACCCTGCAGACAAATCGGCTGTGGCAGGTGCGATCACTGCGGCCCTTCAAACCCGCAGCGCAAGCCCAACGACGAACAGGGTGTGGGCTCGAGTCCTCGACGCCCAACCGCTGCTTCCTGGTCAAACCAAAACGTTCAGGGCCAAAGTCAAAGCCACTGGCCCCAACTGCTTTCCATTCGACGGGGAAGTCACCATGTCAGTCACCAACATCGGTGCAAGTGTGCCAAAGGAAAACGAACTTTGGTACAGCAATGAACCGGAGCGCTTGACAAAACCGGGGAGACTTTACTACAACGAACTTCCGGCCAACCGTAGCGTGAGGCTGCTCTACCATCACCAAAACGCATATTCGGTCGCACAAATCGTGCGTTATATGATCGCCAACCCAACCGACAAACCGGCGCGTCTGGCCGTTTCATTGGGTGACAGTGATCCTGACCGAAATCCAACAAGGGCAGGATACAAGGCAGGCAACCAATTCTTGCAGCTGAGATTGAGAGGCTCCGCTGAGATCATCGACGTCCCTCCGCGCACTGTCGTCCCAATCACGGTGCGAAGGTTGAGGACGGGCGAGACATGCAGTGGAATCGCAACCCTGGCCCTGCAAGGTGAAGGCGCGGAAAAAGTGGCTGTAGTTGGAGACTGCATTTTGCAACAGACGCTCTATGACGGCTGGCATGCTGGGGAGAACTTCACCGGCGCATGGCACATTGTCAGCCCAAAGAGTATCGCCGAAGTCCGTATCAACCAGGACATCAATGAAAATCCAGTGTTTCCGGAGCCGTTTAAAGATCTCCAACTCGACTACGAGGTCGGCGGCCGGTTTGGATTCGCCAGAATTGGGGACGTACCCATCAAAAACAGTTCCAAAAACACCAGCTTGGCTGGTAACTTCGGAGTCATCTACAACATTCGGGGCCAGCTGAAGAACTCGACTCCAGCCCCAGCGGAAGTTGAACTTTTGTTCGAAGCAAGTGCGGGATATGGCAGCGGTCTCTTCGTTTTGAACGGTGAAATGATCAAAATCGGGCTTATCCAACCTAAGCAAGAGATCGTTCTGGCCAGCATAAAGATTCCCAGTGGAACTACCAAGCCGCTCAACATCCAAACCATGCCGCTTTCCGGTGCCAATTATCCGGTCACGTTGATTGTGAGGCCCATTGGGTTTGAACTGCTTTCGCAACAAAAACGTTAAGTTTTTTGAATAGCCATGGTGCCAGAGTTTCATGTCATCAAACAGCTCTTTGACTTGCCCGGATCGGACGAAGCGATCGTCGACAAGCCATCCGCCACACCCGGACGTGACGCAAAACAGAGCCGGGAGTTTGGGCAGTATGCGCTTGCGGACGGAAAGTGGGAAGAAGCTGTGGATCACTTTTGTCGGGCTGTGACACAGAGTGACGAACGGTCGCCATGGGCTCTCATGGATCTCGGTGCCGCATATGAGGCCCAAGACAAAGTTCCACAGGCATTCCGGCAATATCTAAAAGCCGCACACATTAAGAAGAGTGGGGAGCTTCAGGTCGCTTTGGCAGGCATCTATGCCCGGTTGGGCAGGTCGAATGACGCAATTGAGAGCCTCAAAGAGGCTGTCAATCTTGAACCTCACAATGCGTTCAACCACTATAAGCTCGCAGACACTCTCCGCAAAAACGGGTGGGGCAGCGAGGCCGTCCAAGCAGCCCAGGTCGCGGTCGCCTGTGCTCCTGACCAGTCCTTCTATCACTATTGGCTAGGGGATCTTCTCCTTGAGCTTCGTCGCTACGATGAATCAGTCGACGCCCTCCATGCCGCCATAGAGCTGTCGCCAGGGGACGATGAACTCTATTTTTTGGCGTCCCAAGCCCTTTGGGGTGCGCACAAGCAACAAGAAGCCGTGAGGGCGATAAGATTGGCCAGCGACATTGACACAGAAAATTTGCTCTACCACGGGTTGTTAGAGCGGTACCTCCGGACTATGGGGCTTGACGAAGAAGCCGATCTCGAGTGTCGCAAGATTGACAAGCTGGAGGAGTATGATCTTGCCGTCCTCAAACGGGTCATTGAGCGGTTGCAACTCAATGGGGTTCCCAGGGTCTGAGAAGGGCCAGTAGCGCCAAAATCGCGAACGCCAGTCTTACGGAGCGCAGTCGCCCCATGAGGGCCTTGCCTTCGCTGCCCCTTGCGTTCATGGCTGCTAACAGCCCGCCCGCCAGATAGATCGTGGATCCAAGAAGCAAGGGCCAAGGCAGCGCCTGGTTAGCCGAGAACGCTGGCACAAGCGTGAGAGCCACGATCGCACACCCGACGAGCGCGATGTTGAAACCCAGTTGTGTGACCTTGGCCCGATCCATAAGATGACTCCTGGACAGGAGTCTATCCGAGGGTATCCTCAGGTCCCGCCAATGGACACGTCCGCCTTGCAGGCCTACTGCACCCAGCATGGCCTGTCAATTGATTGTGAGCTGGTGTCTGATTTTGGTGAGTCGCTCTACGAGGCAAACAGGGTCACGAATTTGACACGTGTCCCAGAGTCGGACTTCATTGTCAGGCATGTGATCGATAGCCTGCTCGTCCAAGAGTTCATTCAAGTTGGTTCGACCGTCCTCGACATTGGATCTGGGCCTGGACTCCCTGCCTGGCCGGTCGCGTTGGCCCGTACAGATTTAGAGGTCACCGCCCTGGATAGTTCTGGAAAGATGTTGGGGTTTCTCAGACAATGGCCATTGCCAAATCTCATTATCCTAGAGGGTCGGGCCGAGGCCGATTTGCCCAGGTCAAAGTACGATGTTGTAACTGGGCGGGCTGTCGCTCCGCTTGCCATTCAGTTGGAACTGAGTGCTCCGGCAGCAAAGCTCGGAGGAGCGGTCGTACCGTTTCGAAGTTCTCGAGAAGATATCCAGGTCTCTGAAAAATCCTTGGGGCACCTCGGGCTCGAACTGGAGAGTACGCATGTGCGAGACGTTCCCTCGACAGACATAACGCGTGTTTTTCCAGTTTTTCGAAAGGTGTCAAAGACGGACAGCGGCTTTCCCAGACCATGGGGCAAGATGCGGACGAACCCCTTGACGTGACTATTTTTTTCGTGACATAAGGACTAGTTTCTTGAGGTCTAGAGCTCGCGCATAGTTTGGGTCACGCTTCAGTGCTCTTTCGAGAAGCGAAAGGGCTTCCTCTGGTTTGTTCAGTTGGACCTTTATGCTGGCCGCATTGGTCAAAATGCTTGGGTCGTCCGGTACTAGGCTAACGGCCGTTTCGGAATAGCCTTCTGCGCCAGAAAAGTCATTTTGCTCAAAGAACAAGGTCGACATTTCGTCGTAAACTCGCCCTACAGTGCCCCGGTTGTCGCCCTTTGGATCCTTTGGCGCAAGCAGCATAGCCTGTTCAAATGCCTTTTTGGCCCGCTCAAAGTCGCCGAGCGCCCGCTTCGTTAACCCCTTAAGGACATAGGGGGCATAGATATCCGATTTGTAAGCGATCATTCCGTCAATGAGCCGGTCTGCCTCAAGGAGGTTCTTCTTCTCTCGTTCGCTTATCGGAAATCCTTCGTGCAAGGCCTCAAATGGCTCTTTGGTCAATTCTCTGACCTTGGACAGTGCTTCTTGGTAGTCGTCGCCATTGCGGTAGATCGGTGGCTCGTTAGCGTCTGGCTGACAGCCGAGTGCCAAGATGGCCGCCCATGTCATGATCATAAAACCTCTAGACTGCGACCACATTGACCAGCCTCCCTTTGACGACAACTACCTTTTTGACAGACTTTCCGTCCAAATGGGGTTGCACCTTTTCTGATGTCAGGGCGGTGGCCTTCATCTCTTCGTCGGTCGCTCCTATTGGCATTTCAAGCGTATCACGAAGTTTTCCATTGACTTGGATCGCAATTGTGACCACATCGTCCACGGCAAACTCGGGATTGAAATTCGGCCAGGTCTCTTCGTAAGTAAATTTAGTCTTACCTAGACCTTCCCAGACTTCGTCTGCCGTGTGCGGCGCAGCTGGCGCAAGAAGCAGGACGAAAGCTTCGAACGACTCTGCCAGTACGGCCAAATGGCTCTCAGAAAGGATGATTCTATCGGAGTCGGTCATAGGTGGCTTCTTGACCACGCCTACCGGTTGGGTTGGAGATGGGCCACCCGAAGGCAGGCCGGCGGCGCGCCCTGCCTCCATGATCCGTCTCCCGGTCTCATTCATGTACTCCATCATTGCCGCAACATAGGTGTTGAACTTAAACGCCTCGATATGGTCGCCACACTTTTTGACGGTTTTGTGGTGCCATAAGCGGATTTTAGCGATCCGGTCTTGTTGGATTCTTTTGGCATCAGGGCTCAGGTCTTTATCCGGGAACTTCTCGACACCGCTTAAGGCTTTGACCGTGTCAGCTGCCGCAAAGACCCGGCTCAAGAAGCGTGCCGTTCCCACCATGCCATTGTCGTCCCATTCGACATCGGCGTCGATGGGGGCCACAAAAAGTTCAAAAAGCCGAAGAGCGTCGGCCCCATATCCTTCGACTGCTTGGTCAGGGGTCACGACGTTGCCTTTTGATTTGCTCATCCGTACCCACTTCCAAGTCAGGTCGCTGGCTGGCGTCGATTCTGCTTCCGCGTACGAAACGAGCACACCGTCTTCGCCGATGTCCAACCGCTCGTTTGCCTTCGGTTTGCGATATGGGGTCCGTCCAAGGACCTGACCCTGGTTGCGCAGTTTTGCAAAGGGCTCCTTGACTGAGACTAGACCTGCGTCGTAAAGTACTTTTGTCCAAAACCTCGCATAGAGAAGGTGCATGACAGCGTGCTCTGCGCCGCCGACATACGCGTCGACCGGCATCCACGAATCTACTCTTGCCTTATCCCAAGGTTTATCGTCGTTATGTGGGTCGCAGAAACGAAGGAAGTACCATGACGAACAGGCAAATCCCCCCATAGTGTCGGTTTCGCGCCGTCCAAGGCTGCCATCTGGGGTGGTGCAGTTCACAAAGTCCTGTATCTGAGACAGAGGAGAAGTCCCGTCGTCACTGGGTTCATAACTCTCGACATCAGGGAGTTCGACAGGCAATTGGTTCGACGGGATCAAATGGACTTGCCCGTCTTTGTCGTAGCAAACAGGGATCGGGCAGCCCCAATAACGTTGCCGGCTGATTAGCCAGTCTCTCAACCGAAAATTGACCCGGCGGCTCCCTAGCCCGCACGCTTCCATCCATTCGCCCAGGGCTTTGCTCGCGGTTTCAAAGTCCATACCCGTGTACTCCTTGGCGTCGATGAGCGGCTTCGACTTCGAAACAAAGGCTGCTTTGAAGAGTTTTGGATCGCGGCGGTAGTCGTCTAAGGTTGCTTGGTCGGCGAAGCGGGCTTGCGACATCAGCCAATCGCTGTCTGGTTCTTGGATCGCCCGGACTGGAATGTCAAATTTGACTGCAAATTCAAAGTCTCGTTCGTCGCCTGCTGGGACGGCCATGATGGCCCCAGTCCCATATCCCATAAGAACATAGTCTGCGATCCAGATCGGCACTGACTGGCCAGTCACTGGGTTCATAGCAAAGGCGCCTGTGAAGACGCCGGTCTTTTCCCGGCCTTCGGCTTGCCGGACGGCATCAGATTGATTTTTCGAAGACGCTTGATAAGATTCGATGGCCGCTTTTCTTTCTTCGGAGACCGACTTTTTGATCGATTCTAACAGGGGGTGCTCAGGAGCAATGACACAAAAAGTCACTCCAAAGATTGTGTCTATCCTGGTAGTGAACACTTCAATGTAGTCGTCCTTTGACAGTTTTACTGCAATGTCGTCCCCAAGTCTTTCAGACACCTTGGACCGCATGGCATCCATGGCGTCCTCGGCCGACGAAATCCCAGCGGACACGTGGACATGCCTTGCAGCCTCATCCAATTTGTCTTGGAACCTCGCGACCCTGGGATCTTCGCTCTGTTCTGAGCGGGTCTCTTGGGCGACTTCCTGCATCAAGATGTCCAGTTCAGAAGTGACCTGCGAACCAGGAGGGTCTGAATTCGTGCCGACCACTGCCGGCCCGATCCCTTCGAAGACAACTCGCATCTTGAACTGGACGCCTTCGCTTCGGCCAATCCAGTTGCGCTGTTGGTTTTTGATGCCCTCGGGCCAGTCCAAATCATCAAGGTCGTCGAGCAACCTCTGCGCATAGTCCGTGATCTTGAAATACCATTGAGGAATGGCTTTCTTGATCACAGGCGTACCGCAACGTTCGCAGTTGCCAGCCAAAACTTCTTCGTTAGCCAGTGCCGTCTTGTCTTTGGGACACCAATTCACCTCCGCACTTTGTCGATAAGCCAGCCCGCGCTCAAACAGGAGCCTGAAAATCCATTGTGTCCATCGATAATAGTTGGGATCGCAAGACTTGAACGATCGGGACCAGTCATAAGATATCCCGACTAAGTCCATTTGTCGCTTGTACGTCGCCGCATACTTGTCGATCATAGGGGCGGGGTGCGACTTGTTTTTGATCGCCTCGTTCTCGGCTGGAAGTCCAAAAGCGTCGAAACCCATTGGGTGCAACACGTTATAGCCCTGCATATATTTCATTCTGCAAAGCACATCTGTGGGGATGTAATTCCGACAATGTCCCACGCTGAGCCCAGCTCCGCTTGGGTATGGAAAGAAATCCAGTCCATAGAACTTTGGCCTTCCTGGTTCGTCCCGAGTCTTGAAAAGTTCCGCTTCGGCCCACCTTTGGCGCCATTTCGATTCGAACACATCTGGCTCGTATCGTTGCAACATCGTCTTGTTGTACCTACTCGCTATCGGGGGCAGGGTCAAACTACTGGGCATGAAGGTCGGATTAGTTGGATGCGGCGGCATGGGATCGGTCCATGCGAACAAATATGTAGCGATGCCCGATGTGACCGTCCAAGTCTATGACCTGGATACGCCCAAGTTAGAAGCCTTCTGCGCCCAAAGGTCGCTTCGGGCCTGTTCATCGCTTGATGAACTTATCGGTGAGTCTGACGCAGTGGACGTTTGCCTTCCCACGACTGGGCATGTGACAGTCGCCATGGCTGCCCTGCGGGCAAGGAAGCCGACGTTGGTCGAAAAGCCCATGGCACGTGAAGTCAGCGAATGCCAGGCTCTAGCCGATGCCGCGTTAGAATCAGAAACGATCCTGGTTCCGGCACATGTAGTCCGGTTCTTTCCAGAGTACAAGCGGGCCCACGAACTTGTAAAGAGCGGGGAAGTTGGCACCCCGGCGTCTGTGCGACTGCGAAGGGGCGGCGGCCCTCCGAAAGCCGAATGGTTCCTTGATATCGACGCTTCCGGAGGCATCCTTCTCGATTTAGCAGTGCACGAATTTGACTGGCTCCTTTGGACTTTGGGCCCTGCGAAAAGCGTGTCTTCGAGATCGGTCAGGCAGATTCGAGGCTCGAGTGTGACTGGAGACTACGCCCTGACTCTAGTCGAATTTTTCAATGGGTGTGTCGCCCACGTCGAGTCGACTTGGATGGACCCGCAAGGGTTCAGGGCAACAATCGACATATGCGGGAGCAAGGGCATGATCGAGTTTGACTCGCGTCAAAACCCTTCTTTGCGTGCCTCACCCAGCGCGCCCTTTGCCGAGAACAACTACATCCTGAGCGACGACCCTTACTATCAGCAATTGAGGGCCTTTGTCGATTCTGCGAAGGGTGATCGGCTGCCAGCTGTCACGCCCCAGGAAGGACTTGAGGCGGTCCGACTCGCCTCTGCGGCTATCACGA
>JAEURO010000199.1 GCA_016788345.1 Chthonomonadaceae bacterium | reverse complement strand
GTGCCGCCTCTAGTGTCGCCGCTACCCCAGACGCGTCGTCGTTCGCCCCTGGTGCCCTGACTGTCAGCGGATCACCGTCTAGGTTAAGCGAATCGATGTGCCCCCCCATCAAAATAACTCTGTCAGTGGCCCCAGTCATGGTGGCGACAACCTGAAAACCAGCGGTTTCCTTCGGCACTCTCCTTCCAGCGGGCATTGTATAGGGCGTGACTTCAACTTTCACTCCGGGAATCTTGGCAAACTCGCCGGCCAGCCAATCACACGCTTCTTTATGTCCAGGAGATAAAGAATTTCTTGTGTGAAAGGACGAGAGCTTATCGACAGTCTTGAACAATCGGTCTTCATCGACTGACTTGACGAAACTCTGAACGTCAATGGTTTCAAGAGATTCGACTGCAAGTGTTGCCAGAAGCATGAAGACTATCTTATTCGATTCTACAAGGCGATGAACAAGTCCCTGGCTCAATTCGTCCACTCTTTTGCATGGCCACTTTGGCCGCCAGGAGAAAAGTAATGAGAATCGCAACCCCTTTGATCTTTCTAACGATCGCCGTTACCGCCAGTAGTTTCGCCCAGTCAGGCCGCTTGGATCAGGTCCGAAACGCCGATCAGGCAACAGCTTCTCGTCGAGGTCCAAAAGTAGACAGCGACCATAGCCTCATGAGTGCGGCCAGCCAGCACATGACGAAGGCACAGAGGCTTATGAAATCTGCCCTTCCTATCTATGACGGCCACCGGCACCGGGCCATCGAGATCAATCGCATCGCGCTCAAGGTACTTCGAGCAGCCTACAACTACAATCCCGGTTCTATGAAGCCGCTCAACATCGAGCATGAACTGGCCAAAATAGGATCTACTGACGAATCCGCGGCACGACGATATTCAGTGGCCGAGATCGCAGCTAGCAACGAGAAACTCAAAAAGGCTGCAGAGCTCCTTTTTTCAGCGAAATCTAGCCTGGGAAAGGTCTCTGCCAGCTATGGTGGCCACGTTCTTGAGACTGCCCAGCTCATCGACTTGTCGCTTCGAGAACTTGACCTTGCTCTGAAGTCCGTCCGCTAGCAACGACTTAGGCCGCAGTTGCCACTTGGCCGACGAATTCCACGTCGGCCTTTGCGGCGACCTCGTTATAAGAGAGCACCGGCAATTGCGGCATGTACCGCTCAGTCAGTTTGCGAAGCGGAAGCCTGAGAGAGGCCGAACAAAGTAGGACGGGATGGTTCCCCATGCCTGTTGCCGTCTCAACTTCAGATTGGATCTGCTCAAGGATTTGTTGCTGTAAACCTGGTTCCAAGGCGATTATCGCGCCGGCGGCGCTGTTTTGCACAGCTTCGGAAAGAGACCTTTCGATTTGAGGATCTAAGGTGACACAGACAAGTTTCGACCCGTCTTGTAAGTATTGGCGCGTGATGGTTCGCGCGATGGAGGCTCGGACGAGTTCTCCCATCTGCTCGTTGTCCTTGACTCTACCAGCATAATCTGCCATGGTTTCCAAGATTGTGACCAAGTCTCGGATGGGGATGCGTTCGCGCAGCAGGTGTTGAAGCGTCTTTTGGATGTCGCCGATCTGCACCACATTAGGAATGAGTTCATTGACGACCGCCTCGTTTTGAATCTTGGCGTGTTCAACGAGTGTTGTCACGTCTTGCCTGGTCAAGAGCTCTGCCGCGTGCGACTTCACGACTTCGCTCAGGTGGGTGACGATCATTGCAGAGGGCTCTACTACGGTGTAGCCATTGACTTCGGCTGACTCCCGGATACCTTTGTCGATCCAAACAGCTTCAAGACCAAAGACGGGCTCTTTGGTCACCCTGCCAGCGATTGGCGAGTAGACGTTTCCACCGCTTATAGCCAAGAGTTCGTCGGGAAAAGCTTCTGAACGGCCGACTTCCTCGCCTCGAATCTTGATGACGTATTCATTTGCGTGAAGCACTGCATTGTCCCGGATCCGAACCGATGGCATTACAAATCCGAGTTCTGCCGCGATCTGTTTTCTCGTCGCTGTCACCCTCTCTGGCAAGTCACCTCCGACCCGGGAATCTGCAAGCTTGGTGAGCCCATATCCGATTTCTATTTCTAGGGTGTCGACGCCGACAAGGGCTAGCGCGGATTCAATCGCGGAAGGGGCAGGTTGCGCAGACTGGGACGATGTCGCCTCTGACTTCTTGGGTGGTTCGCCAAGCAGGGTTTTAGAAACGCTCGGATTCCTGTTTGCATATTTGCTTAGGGCCAAGAGTCCGCCGCCGATACCCATGAAAACCAAGGTCGGAAACCCAGGAATAAAACCAAAGGCGCACAAGGCGACGCCCGTCGACGCCAAGACTTTTGGTTGTGCAAGCACCTGGCCGATCAGCGTGCCGCCCATGCCTGCCTCCTGCCCCGCTCGTGTGACTAAAAGGCCGCTGGCTGTGGAGATAAGCAAAGCAGGGATCTGAGAGACTAACCCTTCACCGACTGAGAGCATCGCGTAGGTGTTCAAGATCTGGAGTGGGTCTCCGCCGCCTTTGAAGAATCCAACTGCAAACCCACCAATGATGTTCACGACGATTATGAGGATAGCTGCGACAGCATCACCCTTTACGAACTTGGACGCACCGTCCATGGCGCCATAGAAGTCAGCCTCTTGTTTGACTGACTTGCGTCGACGCCTCGCTTCGTCTTCATCGATCAAACCTGCCCCTAAGTCGGCGTCGATGGCCATCTGTTTGCCTGGCATGGCGTCCAAAGTGAACCTGGCTACGACTTCTGAGACCCTTGTCGCACCATTTGTAATCACGATGAACTGGACGATCATGAGGATGATGAACGCAATGAATCCAACGACAAAATTGCCACCGAGCACGAACGACCCGAAGGTCCTGATGACCATTCCAGCATCGCCTTCACCTAAAATGAGCTTTGTGGCAGCAATGCTTAGAGCGAGCCTGAAAAGGGTCGTGATCAGAAGCAAGGACGGGAAGACGCTGAACTGAAGCGGATCCTTCACGTTGACGGCGGTCAGGAGGACGATGACCGCAAGTGACATGGCGATGACTAACCCAAAATCCAGAGCCCAATGTGGGAGTGGAAGGATCAGCATGCTGACGATGAGGAGCATCGCCGCGCCGATCAAGAGATCGGTGTGCTTAAAAAGCTTTTGGACAAACGCCATACGGGCCATTTGGATTGTCGGCACAATTGGCCGTTCTTAGAGTGCGTAGAATAAGTCTGTTGAGCCGCTTCGCCTTTGTCATACATCCCCTGAGTCCCAAGCATGCTGCCAAGCGTTATCCGGTCGCCCGGTTTCTGCCGGACAGACTCATTGAAATGATCATGAGATCGATGCGGCCTCAAATAATAAGTGAGATAACGGGGATCGAATCGTTGACAGGTGCCAAGACAAGCGGACTTTTCATCGGCGTGCCGCTAACGCCCTCAATGATGACTGACGAATCTTCAACAGAATTCTGTTATTCGCGGATAGGTGAAGCGGCCGAACTGGCCAAAGCAGAGGGTGCAGACATCATCGGGTTAGGAGCCTTTACTGCCGTGGTCGGCGACGGCGGAATGACGATCGCAAAACGCTCCCCAATCCCTGTCACGACTGGAAACAGTTACACCGTCGCCACGGCCATTGATGGGTTGTTAAAGGCCAGTGAACAGGTTGGTATCGTTCCAGAAAAAGCGACACTTGGTGTGATCGGAGCGACTGGCTCAATTGGTAAGACTTGCACCATGATCCTCAGTGAGCTTTTCGAACGGACGATCCTTTTTGGCAGAGATTTGGACCGCACCCAGGAGGTTGCCCAGCAGGCAACGAGAGCCTCGGCAAGTGTTGAATTGGACGATCTGAGAGAGGCCGACGCGATTGTCACAGTAACAAGCGCACTCAACGCGATCGTGGAACCTCGACACCTCAAGCCGGGGTCTGTCATTTGCGATGTATCGAGGCCACGAGACGTCAGTGCCCGGGTCGCAAACGAAAGGCCCGATGTCCTTGTGATCGAGGGCGGAGTCGTCAAGGTGCCGGGCCCCGTCGACTTCCACTTTGACTTTGGGTTTCCTCCAAAAACGGCCTATGCTTGCATGAGCGAGACTATGATGCTGGCATTGGAAAATAGGATTGAATCATTCACCCTTGGTAAGGACGTGTCGGTCGACCAAGTCCGTGAAACTCAATCCTGGGCAGACAAGCACGGGTTTGCTCTTGCCGGGTTTAGAAGCTTCGAACGAGCCGTCACTGAAGAAGCGATCGA
>JAEURO010000198.1 GCA_016788345.1 Chthonomonadaceae bacterium | reverse complement strand
GCGAAATTATCGGCTTTCTGTCACGAGTGCCTTAGTGCAGAATGGCCCTGCCGGAATAGGCAGGGCCACTTGGGAACGCTTCGGAACTTGAGTTCAGCTTCTCTTTCTGCGAGCGACGAGGGCTCCGACGCCCATCACGAGAGCGACCATGGTCGCGGGCTCTGGAACGGGGGTTGCGGAGAAGACGATGTCGTCGATTCCAAGTCCGTGGTCGTTGCCAGTGTCGTTGATATCCGTCCATCGGATCCAGATGTCGGTGCCGACGTTCCAATTGCTGACGAGCGTGGTCGACAGCGCGCCGGTGTTAATGGCCACTCGGCCGGTGGTGTTGCCATCAACAATCGCTCCGGTACCGGTGTTGGTGAAGACTGGGCTCGTGAAATTGAGGTTCGTGACAACGTTCCAGGTTCCTGTGGTCAGGCTGGTCGCGTCCAGACTGTACTCAAACGTGAGCTTCTGTGCGTTGGGGACAGCCGCCCCACCATCGCGCCACTGTTCACCGTTGTACTGTAAGGTGAAGGCCTGAACTGTGCCACTCGAGTTGTTGGCGATCCGGGCACCATAGGAGATCGCTCCAGGAGTGCCGGATGAGATCGATCCGAGCGCGCGCTCCGATGTCCCGGTCGTACCAAACGAGTAGAGCGCGCCTGCGTTGGACGTTCCGTTGTCGGCGCGGTAAACGGTGATGGGCGGATTGACGACTTTGGTTGCGTACCAGCCAAGAATCGTCGAGTTGTCCGACCAGGGGTTGGAAGTTCCGGAGTTAGAAAGAGTGTCGAAACTCTCGGTGATGTTAGGTCCGGTGAACAAGATTTGGGCGTGGGCTCCTGCCACACCCACAATTGCAAAAGCAAGAACGAGCTGCGTCTTCATAATGTCCTTTTTCGGGCTCCCGAGAGGGCGTCCCATACGGCTATTGATGACTATCGGTCGAAATGTGACACTCCCTAGTCACAACAGGACCTGCGGGTGCCGCCAGGGCCTGACTTGTCCGGAGCAAAGCCTTCAGAGACCCAAGTGTATGGCCAATTTGTAGCGAAGCTGGCCTGAGTGCGGTCGATCCTAACCCCCGGAGCCCTATCGGGACGCGGGGGTCGTTCGCCTGGCAACTGGACAGTTGGGAATCAAGAGTTTTCTCAATCTTGGAATTTCGAAGCTGACTCACTCGTCTGGATTCAGCCAGAGAGCCCAGTCAACCTGGGACTTCCAGTTCGTGATTGGGGCAATCACGGCCTTCACCCGGTACCGGGCTTTCACAGCGTGGTCGCTCCCACGTACAATTTTGTTCGTCACGTCGCTTCCGATCACCCTGACGTCGAACGATTTGACCGTGCTACCTAGAGTGTCAGACCTGGTGTAGGTCGTGCTCCAGCCGCCTGCCCCACTGTTCAGAGTCCAGTCCCAAAGGTCGATCGAGTGGGTGTACACACCTCCGCTGGACATCTTGCCCGAAACCCGGAACGTCAGTTCGCCCGTCACGTCGGCTGTCCCGTTCAGGACGACCTCGACCGGGTCTGAGTTGGCGTTGGGGACGTTGACATTGACTTGGACCTGAAAGAAGTCGCCGGCGAAGACGTTGAAAAGGGACAGGTTGTTCCCGGTCACGTTGTCCCCGCTCACGATCTGGTAGCTGGCAGGCAGAAAGGCGCGGGTCCGGGCCAGGGGGCAGAAATAGACCCTCGGGATCCCGTCTGTGGCTGTGCAGAGGAGCTCTTCCGCCACCGGTGCCCGGTCGAGCTTGACGATGCTCGCCGCGTTCGGGGACCCTGGAGTCGAGATGCCGCGAACGTCCCGGAACACAAATATGGGATCGACGGCATTGTGGTCGAACACGTAGGGGTAGCCGTTGTACTCTCCCGCGTGAAAGAGGTTTCCGCCGTCGTAGATGCCGGAGGTCAGGCTGGGAGTGAATTCGGGAGCCTGGGTCGTGCTTTCCCACACAAACGCCTCAGACGGCGAGAACCCAGACCCGGTGACGTTGCCTTCGTTGTCAATCGAGACGGCTTGGCCCGTGCGGGTCGAGGAAGCCGCGATCCAACCGGGCAGGATCGCCACGGACCAGGAGTACGTGTTGTTTCCAGAGTTGTAGGACGGGGTCCAGAGGAGCGGCTTGTCGCCCTCAGAGTAGGTGCCGTATCCGACGATCTTGCCGTCGTCGTTGACGCTGAGGGCCTTGCCAACGCTGACTCCGCTTGGAAGGGGGAGCAGGTTCTTGGTGTCGTTGGAGTGGTCGTAGCAGTAAGGCTTGACGAGGCCAGACTCAAGGTCGATAACGTAACCGACCGCCATCTTGTGGAGGCTGTTCAGCACCCAGTCGTTCATGGCCAAGAGTTCGCCCTCCTGATACGATCCCGATGGAAGCTTCTTTGTCGGCGTCGAGTTCTTGTCGGTCCAATAGACGGGCCGCAAGTACACTTGCCCGGACACAGTCTCCTTTGCAGAGCCTACGATGAGGCCGTTCTCGTCGACGTCGCGTGCGTTGGTGTCTTTGTTCGCCTCGAGCCTTGCGAGCTTGGTCAAGGCCGCGTTGAACCAGTAGGCGCCAGACCTGAGCTCGGCTGTGTGCTGGCTGTCCAGCCAAGAGACGTGGGTCGTGACGGCCTGGCCCAGAGACAGGCCACCCGGTTCGACCCTGATGTCTTCGGTGAAGACGCCGGTGTCGATGAACTTCCAGAGGTCGACATCGAAATTGTCCTGGGCAGAAGCCAGGCAAACGGTGAGGGTGGCCAGGGCCACCATAACGAGATGTTTCATAAATGCACTCCCCTGAGCCCTCCACGGCGGGCCGTGACCGGCCCAGGTTCAAATGCCAGTTTGCCCAAAAGTCAAACGGGGGGGGTCTTTAGACCTATTGGGCCGGCACTGCAAGGTACGCACGGGGCAGCCCATTGTGAAAACCGCCACCGCAAATTTCCCCTCTGTTGTTGATTTTTCTCGCCGTCCGCAGGTCCCACCCTTGGCTTTGGGAATCGAGGACATCGTTGAGCAAGACGTAGCCCGACTCCCTGGTCCACAAAAACGCCCTGCTCACTCCATAGTATGCAGCCCCGACAACTTGCCCATTGTTGTTGAGGCCCAGTGGGAAGGCCCCGCCGCTTCCGGCAGGCCATCCCAAATTAACGTGCCCCCCCGCCTCGGTCCAAAGTGAGATCGTGTCCGGTTGCCCAAAGGTGAAGTGCCGCACGAGGACTGTCCCGTGGTCGTCAACGTCCGCCGCATAGCCGTCGTCATAGAGCGGCAAAGGTTGGATGTCGACCATTCCCGTGCTCGGTTTCCAAACGAACGGATGGACATGGCCGAGGCCGATCTGCACCTCGCCCTCGCCGACGACCGTGCCCAGGTTGTTGAGCCCAAGCGCCGTGGCGTTGAGGCCCCCCGGGAGCCTGCCGAGGGCCCGCATCCCCTGCCCTGGCGTGTAGAGGAAGGCGTCGAGGTCTGAGCTGCCGCAGACCTGTCCCGCGTTGTTGATGTCCCAGGCCCTTGACTGGAAATCGTCCATCGAGCCGAGCTGGGTGTAGAACGGCCAGACGTACTGCACGAACGCCCTGTCGACCCTGCCGCGCTGGCCGGGGGGCGGAAAGTCGATGGTTCCGCAGATGACGCCAAAGTCGTTGACCGCGACCGCCGTGCTCTTGTAGTCAATGTGGGTTGAAAGGGCGATCCTCCGCATCCCCGTCTGGGCCGTCCACCGGAAGGCGTATCCGCCCGTGCTGCTGATGCCCACGACCATGCCGTTGTTGTTGAGGCCATAGGCGACGCTGTTGGGCTCGCGCGGCAACACGCCGAGGTCGTAGACGCGGTACTGGACGGCAGTCGCGGTCTGGGCCCAGACGAGGCAGGCCAAGAGGAAGGCTCCGCGCTTCATAGAGCCATTATAGCCACACTCCGGGAGGATTGAAGAAAGAACAGCCCCGCAGCAGAACCTGCGGGGCTGCGTTGTTCAGTCGTCTAGCTCTTAGAACTTGACGCTGAGTTGGGTCCCGAAGAGACCGCCTCGCCACTTCTTGTCGATGGCTGCGTTCGGGTTGAACTGCGACGTCGCGTTGTTGTACACGTTGTCGCTGAACTGGTAGGTGAACATGATGTTAGCGTTTGCGCCAAGGCCGTAGTTGACCCCGAGGGTGAACCATCGTTCCTTGTCGTCGCCTGCACCGGCTTTGCCCTTCCACTTGGTGTCCTCGTAGCTGAGCATTGCGTTCCAGTTGGTTCCGAGCGGATAGTCAAGGCCGACCTTGAACATGTCCACGCGGTCATAGTTGGCCA
>JAEURO010000197.1 GCA_016788345.1 Chthonomonadaceae bacterium | reverse complement strand
ATCTGGCCCGCGTCAACAAGCAGGCCGCGGACATCGGCATCACTCTCGAGCTCAGCGAAGAGGTCAAGACTCTCCTCGTCAACAAGGGTTACGATCCTAATTTGGGTGCTCGGCCACTGCGGCGCGCTGTCCAGCGGTACATCGAAGATCCTTTGGCCGAGGAGTTGCTCTTGAACGTCTTCACGGCTGGTGATACGATTGTGGCCGAAGTCGCGGAGGACTCGTTGCCAGGTGAAGAAAAGATCGTGTTCACCAAGAAGGCGGCCCCAAAGGGCAAGAAGTCGGAAGAAGTGGCCCTGAAGAACTGACCTCCGGAGCCCCCTCCTCGTCGGATGCTTTGTGCCGATGAGGAGGGGGTTGGGGGTGGAGAGCTGTCGGCCCACCGGTTGGGAGAGGTCGGTGAATCCCGCCGAGTACAACGAGGGAAACGAAGTCGGGAGGGCAGGGGGTGCGGGGCGGGGCATGGGTAGCGAGGCAGAGCCTATTTTGTTTTTCACGGGTGCCTGGCCGCCTCGTTGACCCTGCTCCCCGCGATCTTGCACGAGCAAACGTGACAGGCTGGCCTTAGATAATCGAAGGGCTCGCGGTCACGTCAGCCCATGCCACAGTCATGCTCAACCTACCTCGGCCACGGCCCGCCAGGCCGAGCCGTGCTAAGGCAACAAACCGCGAAGTAGCGCCTGGAGGCCGCATAAGCCAGCAGTCATGCTCGATTCCGCCTCTCGACTATCGCCTCTTTAGTGGCGTATCCAGCTCCCAGCAAGACCGATCCCGTCTTGAAAATATAGGTGACTGCCATAAAGAGGCCAGCTATTGCAAGTAGTCCAGCTAGAAGGGGGACACGCTGAATGTATCCAAGTCCCACGAGAGTCAGCGCCACTGGAGCAGTCATGAAGAGCTGAGGAGCGAAGGTGCCGAGGATAGCCATAACACCCCCGGCTACGCTACTTCCAAGATACCAAGGCAGAATTGCCCTGAACGACTCCAGATCCTCATAGGCATTCAACCATTGATCTGAATTGGCTCGATGAGCTTCTTCAGTGCGGTCAATCTCTCTGAATCTAGAATTGGCTTCATTAGTCTGCCTGATCTTGTTTGTGTAATGAGCGAACGCCCAACAGGAGACGACGATCAGGATCATAGCCTCAGACCCGAAGGCAATGTAAGGATAATCCTTTATCCAGTTAACCCTAATAGAGTGCAGCACTCCAAGCATCAGGTAGTACAGCAGGCCATGGGCAAGGCACGTGAAAGCTTCAAAGACCCCTTTCACCTTGGCTATTGGTAACGTTACCAGCTTGATGACGATGGCAAGCACTGGCCAGGCAATGTTGTAGGCCCATTGCAGAGCAGTCATCAGGGTAAAGACCGCCCAAATAAATCGTAGCAAGTCCATACTAGCTTCCTCCGGTTCGCAAGAACGGACATAGGAGTTGAACCATTTGAATTTGGCGAGCTTTTAGACTAGTGCGCCAGCCCACGCAGTCGTGGCAAGTCGGAAGTTTGTCTTGGTGTCCTGGAACCAAGGTTAGTATGCTCTATAGTCACTGAACAAAGCAACCTACTTAGTGCTACCCGGCGGGCCTATTGCTATGTGCTTAAACGTACCAAAATCCACCTAGATTGTAGAGACCAAGTGAAGGATTTCTTCGTTCATCTTTCGAGGCCGCAGCGGCTAACCCTTGGAATCGCTGTGCTTTTGGCCTTCGCCATGTTTGTACTGCCGCCAGTTGGGCAACCAACCACCTACAACCGGATAGAGAGTCCCACATATGGGTTCCTATTCAATATCACATCCGGGCTCGTCCTGGATTACGTCAGGCTAATGACCCAATACGGCCTGCTGGCCATCGCGACGCTTGTTCTCATTGCCTTGTTGCAGAAACGAGGATAGGCGGGGCCGTGGCCGGGGTAGGTGGAGCGGAACCCGTGGCATGGGCAGACGTGACCCGCCGGCTATCAACCTCCGCTGACCAACTGTCACGTTTGCCCGTGCGCCAACGGAACCATGTGCCTCTGGCAGCGGGGCAACCCAACCTCAATTTTCGAAGCCCGCTGCGCCTCGCTCACCATGCCAATGACAAGCCGATCCGGTCTCGCCTACAGCCAACATTGTGGGTGAATTCTCCATACCATGGGAGAGAACATGTTACGTCCAGATTCAGTCCGTCTGATCGGCCAGATGATTCTGAGCCGAATGACCAGTGTCCAAGATTGGGAAGGGATCTTGACGCTTCGCGTACCTGTCCTTGCCTTCCTCCAAGGTTGCGAGAACTGTGAGGACCAGTCCGACCGCGCTGAGACCCTTTTTGAGGCAGCGGAACGGAAGTGTGACGAACCTTGGCAATTGCTCGGTGCTCTGATGGCGCCGGTCAGCGAGGTCACGACGACCGCGCTCACTCCTGCGGATCGGGCACCTCGCCAGTACCGGAAATCTTGACGAGCCGTCCGGTGGACCGAAGGACGTCCAAGTCAATGTCGACGTCGACCCGCTCGCACTGGCTATTGGGATGCAGCGCTGGCTCCGCCCCCGTCCCGGACATGAAGAGCTTTAAGTGATGCTCCAAACACTTGCCAAGGCGGCAATGGGAGACAGGTTCTAAACTGCGAACTAGAAGTGCTCAAATTTCGACCTTTCTGAGTAAGTCAATAGAAGGGACGGACTTCTATTGCACTGCGGCAGGCAGCCCCGGCTTTTCGACCCCATTTGACGGCCTCTTCTTGATTGGCACAGTCCAGGACCCACAACCCGTCCGCATAGACGTCCCCTTTGAGAACGGAACCCTCGCTCTTCACCATCTCACCGTCAGTTTGGAGTTGAATTGTCACGGATTCGCTCGTCGGCTTCAATCCTCCGACGAAAACGCGGACTCCGGCAGCGACCATGTCGTCATTGACTTTATCAATGGCTTGGATTGCAAGTTCATCTAGGACGTCTGAATGGATGAAGCCATTTGGTCGGCACACGGTTAGGAGAAAGTGGGGCATAGCACTTTGAAGAGAGTGAGATTGTCTCAGGAAGCAGTATTTTACGTGGCATCATGGTCCCAAAAAGTACGGTCTAGGCCACAAGCAACCGAAAATGAACCCTATTGGATCAATTTGAGGCAAGATTGGCCCTTGCGGTCGAGCTAGATGGGTCTAGGAGGTTTGCTGGCACTGTGACAGGCCTGACAGACAAGGAGTGTAGGCTCAACGTCAGGAGTTCCGCACCTCCTTCTGTCAAAGACAGGTTGAGGCTTCTCTTCAAGACAGACCTTGGGCAAGCAGTTCTTGATGGTGTGGTCACGGCCGTTTATGGCCAGGAAGCGACCCTGCAATTGACATCCAAAGTCCACCACTTCTATGAACGCTCTTCGCAAAGAAAGGCTGTGAAGAACGTCTATGCAAAATGTTCGATCGATGGAATGGACCTCACACTGCGTGTCGAGGACATATCAGAGCGAGGGTTCAAGTTTGGTTCCCTGATTCCTCTACCGCTTGACACTCAACTTGCGTTCACTTTTTCGGTCCAAGATGTGAGCTTCCAAGCTTTGGGCCTTGTTGTTCGTCAAGATCAAAGCCAAAGTGGTGAGTGGGTGGGCGGCGTCTCCCTCGAAGACATTCCTAGGACTGAAGTGTCAAAGTTCAAGCAAGTTATTGAAAGGGCTGCCTAAAGTAAGCTTGCCCCAAAGTCCCAAACTTCTGCACAGCCTGTAAGAAGGCTTGCTCCCCCCTCTCTTGTGTGAGTGAAAGTTAGGAGCATCACATGATCAAAACAATCTCTGTCACCATTATCACAGTCGCACTTGCAGTTGGCGTTTTCGCGTCAATAAGCGGCTCCTGGAGATGGCAATGCGTGGACTGCAGTGCTGGCGGCCAAGGCTATGGTTCGCGTAACGCTGCCAATGAAGCGGGAAAGAACCATGAGCGGGACACCAAGGGGCACCGCTGGGATCTCTACGAGGACTGACCTCTTCCCGAAATTGGAACCACTGGGGCGCTTTGGGGCGCCCCTTTTCTTTGTGCCACCTCTGTGTAATCAGCAGACTTGTCAGGAACGATTGCAAACTGGAAAAAACCCTAGGTATTGCCGCTTATGAGTATGGAACTGCTGAGCTAGATTCCGTCAAACATGTCGGAAATCGAGTGCTTGTTATCACCCATGCGTAGGACTAGCAAGCTGTTGTCGGGGCGCTTCAATGACTTCATGACCATGGAACCACACTACAAGACACAAATTCGGAAGAGAACAAAAGGGTTTACACTACTAGAGACTGCAATCGCTATCACAATTTTAGGAGCGTCGGCTGCAGTTTTTTCG